>CAYFRV010000151.1:0-6939 GCA_964345495.1 uncultured Bacteroidales bacterium
TATTTACTCAGTCTTTACATGCCGCTTATTTCTACTACCTTCTTCAAGTTTTGCCTTTCGCTTTTGGCAAAGGATTTTCTAGCATTCCGTCTTTCTACTTACTCATTCACACCTGCTGCTACCATTGTTAATTTTGCCGTTTAATTCGATGGTCATTCGGGAGCCAATTGGTTGCCATTCGCTTGTTCTATTGTTAGATGTTTAAGAGTTTTCTTGTTTAGAAGACTACTGTTTTTTGAGCTTAATAGCCAACAGCTAATAGCCAATAGCTTACTACTTATTAAAAGATTGATGGTAATTTTAAATTTACTTTTTCTTCTAAATTTGCCTATATATATTCAGATCCCTTTTCTTTTTTTATCGTTTCAACTACTTGTTTTATCTCCTGTTCATCTTCTTTTTTATAAACCAGCAATTTGTCTTCAGAGTCCACAACTATATAGTTTTCCAAACCTTTAATTACAGCAATTTTTCCTTTAGAAATATTAATTATAGAATCTTTCACGTCATATAGAAGGATATTATCGCCGGTTACTGAATTTCCTTGTTGGTCTTTGTCCAGGAACTCCTGTAAGGACCCCCATGTGCCAAGATCAGCCCAGCCAAAATCTGAAGTATAGACATACACGTTATCTGCTTTCTCCATTATCCCATAGTCGATGGATATGCTATTGCTGTGAAAATATACTTCATGAATGAACTTTTGTTCATCATCTGTATTATATTTCTCTTCTCCCTTCTCAAATAATTTGTCAATATTAGGTAAATAGGATTTAAAGGCATTATCAATAGATTCAAGTGACCAGATAAAAACCCCTGAATTCCAATAATACTCACCACTTTCGTAAAATTTTCTGGCTAAATCTAAATTAGGTTTTTCTGTGAAGGTTTTTACTTTAAAAACATTCGAATTTTCTTTCGTTTTTTTCTCAGGATCTATTTGAATATAACCATACCCTGTTTCTGGTCTGTGTGGCGTGATACCTAAGGTCAAAAGGGCATCGTTGTTTTGGGTGAATTTTAACCCGTTTTTAATTACCTCAACAAATTCATTCTCTTTCAGAATAAGATGGTCTGAAGGTGTAACCACAATATTTGCTTTTGGATCTATTGTTTTAATTTTATGATTTGCATAGGCAATACACGGAGCGGTATTTTTCTTTTCAGGCTCTACAAGAATCTGATTTTTTGATAATTCGGGTAATTGTTCTTGTACAAGAGGTCCATAGAGTTCGTTAGTCACCACAAAAATATTTTCAGTAGGGCAAATCTGTTTAAATCTTTCAAAAGTGAGTTGTAACAGTGTACTTCCCGTGTTGAGGATATCTAAAAATTGTTTTGGTTTCTGTCGGGTACTTAAAGGCCAGAACCTGGTTCCCGTTCCTCCTGCCATAATTACACAATAATTATTGCTCATAGTATGTTTTGTTTTTGTTATAAATTATACATCTTAAACATTTGATTAAATATAAAGAATTTCTCTTATTTTAAAAAGAACAGAAATTAAATAATGCCTAAATTGTTTCTAAAGAAAAAAACTTTAACTTTTGTTTTACGTTTATAAAAAGACGGCTTTAGAATATAAATACATATTTTAAAGAGGAATACTTATTTTATTCTTATTCTTTTTATTATTTTAAGCTCTAAAATTTTGTTTATGAAAACTCCCATGCAATTTCTTATTACATTCTCTTTATTACTGATAACTATCCCCTCATTTAGCCAATATTTTGGTCAGAATAAAGTTAATTATGAGAAGTTTGATTTCCAGATTTATGAAACCCCCCATTTTCAGATATACAATTATCTGGATAATAACAGAGCGGTTCAGGACCTTGGAAGACAGAGCGAACAATGGTATCAACGGCATTTTTCAATATTCAGGGATACCGTGTTAAATAATCCTTTGATTCTGTATAATAACCATGCAGATTTTCAGCAAACTACAGTAATTTCTGGACTTATAAATGTTGGCACCGGAGGTGTAACTGAAGGTTTTCGAAAACGCGTAGTTATGCCATTCATGGGGTCTAACAGAGAAACAGATCATGTGTTAGGACACGAGATGGTTCATGTTTTTCAGTATAATATTATTCATAAAAATGATAGTCTGGGTTTCGAGTCGCTAAGGAATCTTCCTCTTTGGATGATAGAAGGGCTCGCAGAATATATGTCTATAGGCCCTTCAGATAATAAAACAGCCATGTGGATGAGAGATGCAGTTTTACAGGATGATGTTCCTTCAATTAAGAAATTAACACGAGAGCCAAACAATTATTTCCCTTACAGATATGGACATGCTTTTTGGTCATTTTTAACTGGTATATGGGGAGATGCTATGATTAAACCTGTTCTGTATACCACTGCTAAATATGGAATTGACAGAGCCGTAGACAGTTTGTTTGGAATTAGCAAGGACAGTTTGTCAACTTTATGGCAAAATTCTGTGAAAAACACCTATAAACCTTATGTAAAGGATTCCATAAAACCTGTCGGAGAACCCTTGTTCACGGGTAAAAATTCCGGTGATTTGAATTTGTCTCCTGTTCTATCTCCTGATGGTAAAAATGTTACTTTTCTTACTAATAAAAATGTTATCAGTATTGACTTAATGGTGGCAAATACTGAAACACGGGAAATCATAAAAAAACTGACAAGTACGGTACGAAAATCACATATTGATGATTTTAACTATATTGAATCTTCCGGATCCTGGTCGCCTAATGGGAAAAGTTATGTTCTGACAACCTTTTCGAAGGGAAGAAATAAATTACTTATTGCTGATGTCGAGGGAGATAATGCAAAAGTTAAAAAAGAGATTGCTCCTGAGGGGGTGAAAGCGTTCAATAACCCTGAATGGTCTCCTGATGGAAATAAAATTCTCATCAATGGATTGGTGGATGGACAAAGTGATCTTTATGTTTATGATTTAAATAAAAAAGAAGTTGAACAAATAACCGATGATAAATATTCAGATTTGCATGCTTCATGGTCTTCTGATGGAGATAAGATTGTTTTTATTTCCGACAGAGGGCCGGATACGGACTTATCACGACAAAAATACGGAAAATACCGGCTGTGTACATTAGATGTAGAAACTAAAGAAGTTGGTGTTCTAAATGTGTTTGCAGACAGCGATATCTACAGTCCAAATTTCTCTGAAGAAGATACTGCTATTTATTTTCTTTCGCATGCTGATGGTTATAGAAATCTTTATGAATATAACATTTTAGAGGATAAGGTATACAAAATGACAGATTTTGTCACCGGGATAAGTGGTATAACAGATTTGGCACCCGCATATAGTGTTTCAAAAGAAACAGGGAAATTTGCCTATACTTTGTATGGAGAAGATAGTTATCATACTTATTTGGCAGATAAGCAGGATTTTATAAGAAAACCGATTGAAAGAAATTTTTCAGACAAAAGAGCTGAATTGCTTCCTCCTGCCGGAACCAGAAGATTAAATATAGTAGAAACCAATTTAAACAGGAATACTTCTTCCCCGGATACTTCGTTTAAAGATAAGCCCTATAAACCGAAATTTCAACTTGAATATATCGGTAGTGGCGGAGTTGGTGTAGGAACAAGCCAATTTGGAACTTATGCCTCAGGTGGGGTTAGTGCTTTGTTTAATGATGTGCTTAAAAGGCATCAGATATTCACTACCTTAAATGTTCAGGGAGAGATATATGATATTGGTGGGTATGCCGCTTATATTAACAAGGAGACCAGATTTAACTGGGGTGGCTCATTTAGTCATTTTCCTTATAGATATTTCAGGTATGGACTTAAACTGGATTCTCTTGATCTTAATAATGATGATGAAAAAGAACCGGTACAGAATTTTGTTGAACTCAGACAACGAGTCTTTGAAGACCAATTTTCCGTTTTTGGGCAATATCCGTTATCCAGAAAACTTCGGTTTGAAGGTGGATTATCTATCTCCCGGTATAGCTTCCGGGTAGATAGTATAAACAACTATTATACATTATCCGGCATATATTTAGGTCAAAATAGAAAGGAGGTAAGTACGAGGGATCCTTATTATATTGGGCGTGGTTATGTTGCTTATGTGGGAGATGATTCAAATAATGGAATTACCGGGCCGTTAAGTGGTTATAAATACAGATTCCAGGGAGAGAAAATGTTTGCGCGATATGATTTTTATGGAGCTCTTTTGGATTTTCGAAAGTATTTTTTTAAGAAACCGTTGAGTTTAGCGTTTAGAACATTACATTATGGACGCTATGGGAAAGATGATAACGAACTTTATAGTATGTATGTGGGCGATTATTATTTTGTACGAGGATATACTTATAATTCATTTGATAATCGCTCCTCTGGTTTATCCGCTTCGGATCTGAATCCTAATAGTTTGCAGGGTTCAAAGATGGGGGTTTTCAATGCTGAAATACGCTTTCCGCTGAGTGGGCCAAAAAGGTTAACCCTTTTCAAATCAAAATATATTTATTCAACTTTAGTTGGGTTTTTCGATGGTGGCTTTGCTACGGATAATTATGATAATTTTGAATTTTCATGGGAACCTGTTGAAGGAAAGAACACACCGGTTTTTAGTAGTGGACTAGCATTAAGGGTCAATTTATTTGGTTACCTGGTTCTTGAACCTTATATTGCTAAACCTTTTCAGCGATCAGATAAGAATTATTCTTATGGGATAGTAATAAGGGGATTTGGTTGGTAAACCCGGATCGTGAGCTAACACGCATTTTATAGCATTTAAATAGTTGTGAATGAATCGTAAGGTAAATAATCATTTTAAAGGAAAGACAATTTGGATAACAGGTGCATCTTCAGGTATTGGAGAATCATTGGCACAGGAGTTCTCTAAAATGAATACCCAATTAATTCTGTCCGGGAGAAATCAACGAAGATTGGATGAAATAAAAAACACCTGCTTACGAAATGGCTCAACTATACTGACTGTTCCATTTGATCTTTCCGATAGAAACAGTATTGATAATTCGGTGGATATTGTCCTTGAAAGATATGGTTCTGTAGATTTGCTGATTAATAACGGAGGTATTAGTCAGCGTGCTTTTGTTCAAAATTCAGGATTGGATGTTGATCAGAAAATTATGGCTGTAAATTATTTTGGAAATATTGCACTGACCAAAGCTTTATTGCCTTCAATGCTTAAGCAGGGACATGGTCATATTGCTGTTACAACCAGCATCGTGGGAAAGTTTGGTTTTCCCATGCGATCTGCATACTCCGCATCAAAACATGCTTTATATGGTTTTTATGATACGTTGAGAATCGAAATGGCTGATAAGAATATTAAAGTATCGACGATATGTCCGGGACGTATCCAGACCAATATCTCAAAACATGCCTTGAATGAAAAGGGGGAAGAGCATGGCGAAATGGATGAGGGACAAAAAAATGGTATGCCTTCTGATAAAGCGGCCAGAAAAATCGTAAAAGCCCTTAGAAGAGAAAGGCGAGAAATAGTAGTAGGTGGTAAAGAGTTGTTAATGCTGCCCATAAAACGATTCACTCCATGGCTGTTCTACCAAATTGTTCGGAGAATTAAACCCACCTGAATATATAATTTTCCAAACCCGAATGATAAAAATATAAGATTGGTTTGTTTCTTTAAATTTAATATTTTTACAACGAAAATATAGCTGACTCAATATGGAAGAAAAGATTATAAGCGGGATTCAACAGGTTGGAATTGGCATCCAAAATTTAAATGAAGCATGGAGATGGTACAATGATGTCTTCGGCACCGACATCAGAGTTTTTGAAGACAATGCTATTGCGGAGTTAATGTTGCCTTATACTGGTGGACATCCTCAAAAGCGCCACGCCGCTTTAACTTTTAACCTTCAGGGAGGCGGAGGTTTTGAAATATGGCAATATAAGAACAGAACTCCGTTATCTCCAAAATTCGAGCTGAAACTTGGCGATTTAGGAATTTTTGCAACTAAGATAAAATGTAAAGACATTAATTCAACTTATAATTTTTTAACAAAGAAAGATGTAGATGTTCTAAATAAACCTAAAAAAGGACCTGACGGCAATTTAACTTTCTTTATAAAAGACCCTTTTGGCAATCATTTTCAGCTTATGGAGGCAACAAACTGGTATAAGGATGAAAAGAAGGAAACCGGAGGTGCTTTTGGCGTTGTTATTGGTGTAAGCGATGTCGATAAGTCGAGAGAAGTATATTCGGACATTCTTGGTTATGACAGGGTTATATTTGATGAAACAGGTAGTTTTGATGATCTGGGTGCTTTACCTGCCGGCAGCAGTTCCTTCAGGAGGGTTCTTCTTACACACAGTAAACCAAGAGAAGGAGGGTTTTCTCCGCTGCTCGGAGATAGCAAGATCGAGTTGGTGCAAACGCTGGACAGGTCACCAAACAAGATTTATCATGAACGTTACTGGGGTGATTTGGGTTTTATACATATTTGTTTTGATATTCATGGAATGCAGGTCCTAAAAAAAGAATGCGAGTCAAAAGGATATAGTTTTACCGTTGATAGTCATGTGCAGCATAATAACAGTAATAGCTTTGACATGGGGGAGGCTGCAGGACATTTTTCATATATCGAGGACCCGGATGGAACTTTAATCGAGTTTGTTGAAACACATAAAGTGCCTATTGTTAAGAAATTTGGCTGGTATATCAACTTAAGAAAACGAAACCCCCATAAAGCACTGCCTAATTGGCTGATCAAAGCGCTGGCATTTAACCGGATAAAGTTTAAGTAGGCGCATTTTGTAAAACTTAAAGTTCTAATGCATATTATGGAAATTAATGTGTTTACTCATTATATGCTGCATATTCTCAGTGCTTACTGCAAGTTTTGCCTTTTGCTTTTAGCTCTTGGCAAAGAATTTTCTAAGATTTCGTCTTGATAGTTACTGCTTCTCACCTGCTGCTGCCACTGTTAACCTTACAGTTTA
>CAYFRV010000152.1:0-2344 GCA_964345495.1 uncultured Bacteroidales bacterium
AATTCAGGAACGAAGTATATTTGACCTTAATATTAATTTATCTATATTTGAACCCTATAAATAAAACAATCAGAAAACTCTAAATTGATTATCATGAAGTTTGGTGTTGTTGTATTTCCGGGTTCAAATTGCGATCATGACACATTTTATGCACTTCAAAACATTCTTGAGCAGGAAGTTGTCGAGTTATGGCACAAGACCCCAGACATACAAGATGTTGACGCAATCGTTCTGCCTGGTGGTTTTTCCTACGGAGACTATCTCAGATCAGGATCAATAGCACGTTATTCGCCAATTATGGACAAAGTCATAGAATTTGCCAATCAGGGAGGAGTGGTTATCGGCATCTGCAATGGCTTTCAAATACTATGTGAATCCGGATTACTCCCGGGAGCATTATTACATAACAACAACCAGAAATTTATCTGCAAAAATATTCATATTCTTCCAGACAATAATGATAATGCCCTTACCAAAGATTTAGACAAGCAGACACCATTAAAAATTCCAATTGCTCACGGAGAAGGAAAGTATTATGCAAAAAACTCGACACTTCAGGAAATGCGGATGAATGGCCAGATACTATTCCGTTATGCCAATCAATATGCTGAGATTACCCAAAGCGCCAACCCGAATGGTTCATTAGAAAACATTGCAGGCGTTTGTAATGAAAATAAAAATGTGTTTGGCATTATGCCACACCCCGAAAGAGCCGCAGACGAAATGCTAGGAAATACCGACGGAAAGCTAATTTTGGAGTCACTTATCAACAACATATTGCCGCGGTAAATTTCATTAACTAAATAGGGATAAATCCTTTAAAACAATAAATGAATAAAAGGACAGACAAAATAATATCTGTCGTAATAAGTCTCCTGTTTTTCCAACGGGCATAAATTAAAGTAAAAAGAAAACGAAAGAATAATTGGACAATAAAAAAAGAAAACACTTTTAAACTTTCTTTATTATATCTCAAAGCTTTATTGAACTCTAACTGCATAATCGCTGAGAAAGCTCTTGAAAGCCCTGTGCTTTTTGTTGTTTCTCCCGTTAAAAGTGTATATCCGGAGGGAATTGGATGATTGGCTTTTTCCGGGGAAAAAACGCCGGAATAAACAAAAACAGAAAGTATTATTCCGGCCAGAATAAGATTTATCTTTGGATAAGCAAACCGGAACAAAGAAACGCTATTCATACCTGACAATATTTTTTAATAATTTTAAGCAACCACCTATTATGTTACTTTATTCAATTGGAGCATATATACAATTATAAATTTAAAAATTTTTCTTCTACATTTGAGATACGATTAATAATGAATAATTTATAAGAAAAAAATGCCGCAATTAAAAAAAGAAACTAAAGAACAAATTAAAAGCCTTTCGACCTCAGAACTCCAGCAAATTGTACTGAAACTTGCTTCTAAAGACAAGTTAAACTATGATTATATCTGGGCTAACTATCTCAACAAAGAATCAGGAGAACAACAACTATATGAAAAAGCAAAACTAGATATTGAATCACTCTCCTACAAACAATACAAGGGATTTTCAGATCAGCTAAGATTAGCTAATATGCTGGCAGCCTGCATTAAACGAGTTAATGAATTTAAAAAAATTTCCAGGAACAAAACCATGGAAGCAGACCTGCTTCTTTATGTTCTTGAAATACCATTTTCTTTATCAACTGATTATTTTGGAACGTGTTTTACAAAATACGACTTCAAAGTTGGACAAATAGTTAAAAGATTGGTTACTTTAGTTACAAAAAATTTAGATGAAGAATACAGAGCTGATTATGAAGATAAAATCAATAAATACCTGGAAATACTTCATCGGAATTCCAACCATATCGATTTGATTTTTAATTTGCCCAAGTCAATTTAAGAACCGTTTCGCTTTTCGGCGCACCAGAAGCGATGTATGAGACTTTAAAACCCGTTCTTCCCAGAGTCTTATAGTTCATAATCGTTGGGGTTTCTGCTGAATTGATTGCTGCAACATTTGAAGTTACACTGAAAGCCTTTTTGCTAAGCGCGTGCGAGCCAATAAGCGTAAACGCTAAATTTCTGATAAAGTGCCGGCGGTTGCTTCCTTTTGTGTTCATGAGGTTAGGGTATTAGTTAAACTCCTTAAAATTAAGTAAAAAAGGCAAAGGTTCTTGTTTTATTTTAAATTATTTGAATAGATTATTATTTTTGAATACTCTATTTAAACTATTTCTAATCAAACTTTCATTTACACAATATATGAGAATCCGGTTAAAAAGAAGAAAACAATGGCTGTCTTTCCTACCAGTAAAAATTTCTATTAACAACTCCGGGAATAAAAACCTTACAGTTAAT
>CAYFRV010000152.1:2444-6913 GCA_964345495.1 uncultured Bacteroidales bacterium
TTAAAAAAGATAGCACTGTATTTACATTTTATTTATCTAACTTCGAATACACTATCGTACAAAAGATTAAAGATGTGGTTGCAAAAATTGCTGATAATAAACGAATTAAATTTATAGAAACATAGCAAAATCCTATCAACCTCAATAATTAATGCTTATACTGAACGCAACAGATTTCATTAAAACTGCAATCCGCGGGAGTATAAATCTTTTAATACTTATAGCTATGATTAAATTTGATAAGTTTACTCATTGATATTACATTCATTTTTCGTATTTTAAGCCGATCAACAAACTAATAAACAAAGTATTATGAGCTCAGAAACATCTGTTTATATTGGCACAAGTGGCTGGATTTATGACCATTGGGCCGGTCTGTTTTATCCGGAAGAGTTGAGAAAAAATGAATGGTTCCCTTTTTTTACGAAGCATTTCAATACCGTTGAGCTGAACATGTCCTTTTACCGGTATCCATTTGAAAATATGCTGAAAGGCTGGCAAAATAAAATGCCGGAAGATTTTAAAATGACCTTTAAAGCGAACCGCCAAATCACCCATAGGAAGAAATTCATTGATGTAACTGAACCTATGGAAAAATTCTATAATATGGTCAGCACAATGGGTAAAAATCTTGGGTGTATTCTCTTTCAAACACCACCTTCGTTCCGGTGTGATGATGCCAATTTCAATACGATGCTTAAGTTCATGGATAACCTCGACCAGAACTACAATAACGTTATTGAATTCCGGCATAAAAGCTGGTGGAACGAGGATGTTAAAAAGCTTTTAAAAGCGCATAATGTAGCATTTTGTACAGTTTCCGGACTGGAAATGCCATCGGACGTTATGACTACAGCTGATTTTGGCTATTTCCGTTTTCATGGCCCTCAGGAACCTTATGCTTCAGAATACAGTGAAGAACAAATTGATCAATGGGCCAAAGCCATTAAAAACGAAATTGAAAAACATCAGTTAAAAGAAGTATATTGTTACTTCAACAACGATTTACATGGTTATGCGCTGAATAACGCAAAGCAATTATTGGCGAGACTTAAATAAATGGCAAGGTTTTTAAAAAATAAAAAAAGAAATCGCTTTAGGGGGCTAACCAGGGAAATTCAAAAATAGTGACAAATATTAAAATTAGCATCAGTTTTCCAATAAGTAGACATTTGCAGGAGCAATTGCAGGGACAGGATGACGAAACGAACCGGCGATGGAGCGAAAGGAACGAAAATGTTTCAGGATGGCAATTGATGATAAGGCTCGCGAATAGTGAAAGAGCGAAGAAGCGATAAGGCAAAATGACAAAGGGGACTTCTAAAAAGATTTTAGAAAAGATTGGCTGGAAATCACCAAACAGAAAAGCCGGTGTAAATACCGGCTTTTCTGTTTATACAACTTGTTACGATTAAACAATGTCCTAATTTTTACTGCTCATTTTAAGATCTACTCTATTTGCATTTTTAAGATATTTTTTCGCAGCAGACTGAATATCCTCTACAGTCAGTGATTTAACTATGTCTTCATAATTTTTAGAAGCAATCATATTTTCATTATGAATATAATTATGCTTCAATGAGTTGAGCCAAAAATCGTTTTCTTTTAAATCCTGTTCTCGTTTTTTCAGGAAGTATTTTTTTGCTTTATTGAGATCTTCCTCCTTTGTACCTTCATTATAAAGCTTTTCCACCTCTTCATAAACGATATTAGCTAATTCATCCTGTCTTTCCGGGTCACAGTCAAACATCATCAGTAGCTTAAAACTTTCCTCAGGGAACTGATTTGTCATTTGGCTTGTATAAACCCCATAAGTGCCACCTTGTTCTTCACGGATGGTTTCGGTGTAACGAAGATCAAGAATATGTTCTATTGCAGCCATTCTGACACGATCTTCATGTGTATAATCAAAATCTCCGCTGTAAAGAACAAATGTGCTGGCCTTTGGCACTTGCATTTCCTTTGTGAAATCCTGCTTGTAATTTCCCTCCGGAGGCATAAGACCCTGGTTTTTCCAATTTTCTTCTCTTTCAATTGACTTAATTCCACCTATATATTTTTCAATTAGTGGTTTTGACTTTTCCGGGTCAATGTTACCAACAAAGAAATAGGTGAAATCACTCGCATCTTTAAATCGATCTTTATAGATATTCATCATCGTTTCAAAATCTACTTGATCCAGATATTTAGGATTCACTGGTTTTTGTCTTGGATTGTGGCCAACCATGATATACTGGATTGAATCTCTGAATACATTATTCGGATCTTTGTCCTTATTCGCTATTGAAGCTTTAACCCTTGATAAGAAAGCATTAAAAGCCACCTGATCTTCTCTTGGGTTAGTCATATAAAGATAGTTAAGCTTCAACAGGGTTTCAAGATCATCTGGCTCACAATTTCCTTCAAAGCCTTCAGACAATTCATTTAAATAGGGAGATAAACTCACATTCTTTCCGGCCAGTTTTTTCTTCAGTTCTGTATGGCTGAAGTCTCCCACTCCACTTTGCGAAATAATATTAGGAAGCATCCGGGCTGTAGGAGTTTCCTCTAATGTAGTCAAAGACCTTCCCCCTTTACTATAAGCAGACATCAGAATTTCATTGTCTTTAAAATCTGTTGGTTTTATAATAACTGTAGCTCCATTATCCAATGTCCATTCGGTTGTACCTAAATCTTCATTCTTAGTCTCGTCTACAATCTTTCCAGCATCCGGAATTTTGCTAATCAGTTGTTTATCTACCAATTCCTCTTTGTAAGGTTCAATCTCACTGTTTTTTATTTCGTTAATCGTGTTTAATACCTGTGCCTCTTCCGGAATAGCATTCTCTTCTGTTTGAACTGCATTAATTGTAACTACCATATTTTTATCGGTAATCCATTGTTTAGGCAGTTTATTCATTTCTGCAAGAGTGACTTCAGGCAACATCTTCTTTGCATATTCATATTTAAATTCGATGCCCGGTATGGGTTCATCTGAGGAAAAGTTTGAAAGATATTTCCAAATGTATTGTTTTGACTTTGTTTTGTTCCTGTTGTCATACTTTTGTTTCAGGTTGTTCAAAAGTTCTGTTTTATTTCGTTCCAGTTCAGATTGTGTAAAACCATGCCTTTTCAACCGGATATTTTCTTTAACAATCGTCTCTAAAGCTTTATCAATCTGATCATTTTTTGGAATAGCAAAAGCCATATATGCATCTTTTGATTGCGCAATAGAGCCGTAATAAGCTGTTCCGTATACAAATGGCGGGTTTTCTTTTTGTGTATATTCTTCCAGTCTATCCCTGAACATTTGCGTATAAAGATCCTGCTTTATTGTTTCTCTGTAATAATCCATGTCCTTATTCTCAACAGGATCATGTTTATAAATAATACGCATCATTGAACGGCTTGCCTCTTTGTCGGTTGCAATCCCAATAAGCGGTTCTTCATTGTCCGGTATTTCCTCAATATTTCTTTCTTTTGGATTTTCTGGTAATTTAACCTGTGAAAACTTTTCTTTAATTTTTTTCTCTATTAAATCTTCGTCTACATCACCCACAACAGCAATAGCCTGAAGATCGGGTCTGTACCAGTCATTGTAAAAACTTTTTAATGTTTCATAGCTGCAATTATCAATAACATCGAGTTTACCAATCACATCGTGATCGGCATATTTTGAACCTTTAAACAGGACCTTATCGTTTTCCCTGCCCATTCTGAAGCTTGGAGTTCTCCGGGTTCGCCACTCTTCATGAATTACGCCTCTTTCCTTGTCTATTTCCTCTTTATCGTAACTTACATAATTTGCCCAATCAAGGAGTACCAATAATGACGAATCGATTATAGTTTCTTTATCTGTGGGAACCTCTGCCAGACTATATACAGTCTGTTCACGATTTGTAAAGGCGTTAACGTTATGGCCAAACTTAACCCCAATTGATTCCATATAATCCAACACTTTTTTATCCGGGAAGTGTTTGGTGCCGTTAAAAGCCATGTGTTCGCAAAAGTGTGCCAACCCATTTTGTTCAGGAGTTTCCTGTACAGCTCCGGCATTAACAAAGAGATAAAATTCTGCCCTGTTTTCCGGAACTTCATTGTGACGAATGTAATAAGTCAAACCATTGTCTAATTTGCCTTTCTTTACCTTCGGATCTACGGGTACTTTGTCATCTTTATCTGCTTTTGCCTGAAAGTTTCCCAGAAATAGCAGTGCAAAAGCAAAAACTGTAATGTGTTTTAAAAAATTCATAATGTTTAGTTTAAATTTTACATAAAAAAATAGATGTATGGTTAAATTATTCATACCAGAATTAATGATAATGATATTTTCTATTTATCTCTTCCTGAAATAATGTTAGTTTAAAAAAACATTTAACTATTACAGATTAATGTAAATATTTTTTAAATAATACGGAATATTATGATAAATAGCCATTTTTAATAACTGAATGTTTCTCATTCTGAAAATTAAAATTACAAAACTTTTT
>CAYFRV010000153.1:0-6905 GCA_964345495.1 uncultured Bacteroidales bacterium
AACATATTTGAAAGGGATCTGAAGGATTTCTTCGTAATCTTCGCCTGCTTCCAGCATGTCTTCATCGTCTTCCAGGTAGTACCAGTGTATTTCAACACTATTTCCGTTTTTATGAATTTCCTTAAAAGTTTTAAAAATTTCCAACAACATTTTTGAAGAAGCTGTATTGTAATATTCTATATCCACGATGAACTCAGTTTTTTCATTAGGTTTTGCGGCGTATTCTTTAAGCCACTCCAAAATGGGTTTATAAAAAGATCTGGCTTCTTCAGGGAATGATTTTCCTTCGATTTTAAATTTGTTATTCTGTTTGTCTAATATAATGCCAGGTGTCTCCGGTGTTGCTTCTATAATTATTGGCTCCATAAAAGTTTGTTTTTCCAGGATTCTAACAACAATTAGTGAATATTTGTTTTAATTCTGAAAGTCATTAACTAATAAATCTAAGAAAACTCCTTTTAAAATGAAATAAACCTGCTCACATTTTCTTTTCCTAAAAACTACCCAACTGTTGTTAAGTGGGTTTGGGTGGCTGTCCAAAAAGCGTCCAAGCAATATTTTCAACTATTTTTTTTCTGGCTATAAAATAATAAATTGCTGAAAATCAGGGCTCCCTTCAGGGCTAGGGGCAAAACCTGATTTTCAGCAAATCTATAGAAACGACTTTTTGGACAGCCTCATTTAAAGGGCAGCTGGCAGGCCAATAATACGTTTTCTTAGAACATTTAACTATTATTTTGATCATCCGTATAAGGGTAAAACTCAACCGGGGCATTGATCATTTCGGAAAATTCTTTCCCTGATTCAAGCATGTCGTCATCTATTTCCAGGTAATGCCATTGGATAATTACTTTACGGCCAGAGTTGTATAGTTTATCCAGGGTGTAAAGCATTTCCAGTATTCTGGTTGAAGAAGCAGAGTTGAAATAGTCCATTTTAAAAACAAAAGTGGTTTTTTCGTTTGGATTTTGTATATATTCATCAAGCCAGTTTATAATGGGCTCATAAAATTTAGTTGCTTCTTCGGGAAACGATTTCCCCCACATTTTGAAAGTTCCGTTTTCTTTGTTGAGAGTAATACCCGGTGTTTCTGTTGATTCTTCGTAAATTAATGGTTCCATTTACTCCTTTGGCTTTTGTTTTATATAATTATGAATTAATTTAAGAAATGATTTTAACTTAATTGGTTTTGTTATGAAATCATCGCATCCGACTTCTTTGGATTTTTCTTCTGCGTTGTCAATGCTCAGTGCTGTCTGGGCAATGATTGGAATATCTTTGTTTATTTCCCTTATTTTCGCTGTGCTTTCAAAACCATCGATTTTCGGCATGTTTATATCCATGAGTACCAAGTCAATATTCGGATCGTCTTTTATTTTCTCAATAGCCTCTTCTCCGTTTTTTGCATGTACAATTTCTACGCCTGTATTTTTCAGAGCTTCACTAAGGAAAACAAAGTTAATTTCTGTGTCTTCTGCAATGAGTATTTTGTTATCCTGCCAGTCATACTCTCCGGTTTTCTCAGTGAGTTTTGGCTTTTTTGTTGTTTTCAGTCTTGTTCCTATAACAAGAATATCATCAAGCTGCTGGTAACCATTCTTCCACTCATCAAATTTATTGTTGAGGATTTGTTTCTGTTCTTCCATGGGTTTTTGATGGATTTCCAGCAGCAATTGTTTAAACCTCCGGGACATAAATTTTCTGCCCTTTTCCCCTCCGATTTGATCCGGATAGCCATCGGAGAACAGGTAAACCATATCATCATCTTTAATATCCAGTTCATGGTTTGTAAATGATTCATCGGCTTTTTTGTGGATAGCTACAGGCATCCTGTCAGCTTTCTTTTCAATAATTTCATTGTTTCTGATAAGAATTAACGAATTATGAGCCCCCGCAAATTGTATTTTCTTATTGTCAAAATCAATAATCGTCAGGGCGATATCAATTCCATCTTTTGAGTCGCTTTGCTCCTTGTCCTGATGCAGCGACTGAATGATGTAATTTCTTAGTTGATTGAGTATTTCATTGGCTTGCAGAGAGTAAACATGTTTATTCTCAGTGATTTTATTCACAATTTCGTTTAGGAAGGCAATTCCCAGCATACTCATGAAAGCACCCGGAACTCCGTGTCCTGTACAATCGGCTGCTGCTATAATAATTTTGTTGTCTTTCTGGGTCATCCAGTAAAAGTCTCCACTGACAACATCTCTGGGTTTAAAAAGTAAGAAATATTCAGAGAGGCCTTTTTCAAGCATATAATCCGGTGGAAGGAGTGCATTTTGAATACGGCTTGCATATTCAATGCTGTCTAAAATGTCTTTTTTCTGTCTGTTGGCAAGGTCTCTTTGTTTTTCAATTTCAGTTTTCTGATCATTTATCTGTTTGTTCTGTTTTTCTAACAATTTGTTGGCTTTCTTTTTTTGCCTGAATTGAAAGAAAATAATGATGAGGAAAACAAAGATTAAAGAGACAATTCCTATAAGTCCGTATCTTATTAATTTTTCATTACGGAGCTGTGCTTTTTGTCTGCTAACAGTAAGCTCTTTCACCTCAATCTCCATTTTTTGCTTTTCTGTCAGCCTTTTTGTTTCCGTTAATGAGTCTTTTGTTGACCTAAGCTGCTGGGTTTTTTCTGAAAGATCTTTCTCTTTTTGTTCTTTTTGTGTTTGAATTTCTTTAACTCTTTCCTCTGTTTCATCCTCCAGCTTTTTCATCTGCTCTTTCTTTATCTTTTTATCAAGCATAGAGAATTTGTCGAAGTATTCAATAGATTTTTGGCTATTGCCAAGCGCTTCGTAGTTTTCTGCTAACAAGCCATAGCATCTGCGGATAAGTTTCAGCGAGTTCAATTCTTTTGCTATATCCAAAGCTTGTTCTGTTGCTTTGATAGATTTTTCATGTTCTCCAAAACCTTTAAGTGCAGACGCTTTATTTGTCAATCCACTTATAATCTCCTCTTTCTGGTTTAATGCTCTGGCAATTTCAATTCCCTTGTCAAACTGATTAATTGCCTGCTGGTATTGTTCTTGTTCAGAATATATGAGGCCAAGGTTATAACGAATGGTTTTGATTCCGTTACGGTTCCCTACCTTTGAATTAAATTCAAGTGCATCATTGAAGTTTTCGATCGCTTTGCTATAAAGGCCGCTATTCCAGTAGATATAGCCCTTTTTTCCGCTGTAGCTGGCTGCTGAGGAGTAATTATCTTGCTTTATTGCTTCCTGAAGATCTTTCGTTAATTGTTGTATTCTATCTTGTTGGTCGGCAGATAAGTTTTGGGCTTCCAGGTTGTTAACAAGGACAATAATCCCTAAAAGGGCAAGGAATATCGATCTTTTTAGAGATGCCATAAGGGTTTATTGGTTTTAATCTATGTAAAACTTTGTTGTTTTTTCGTTTTTATTGCCAAGTTTGTCATAAGCAACCATATCAAGCTCGTAAAGCGTTTTTTCATTAAAGCTTTCAATGAGCCTTCTATATAATTTCATATCCGAGTTATTCAGGCTATAATACAGTTTGTCTAGTCCCACAAATTGGTCTGTTGCTGAAAGAAATAAAACGACATGTTCAGGGTATGAAGGGATCTCTTTTCCTTCGAATGTTTTTGACTTTTCAGTATTTATGCTGAATCTGTGATAAAGTTCGGGGCCAGAATTATCTACCAGGCATAAAATATTTTTGGTATTTGTATTGTCCAGGTTGTCATATCCCGTAAAAGATATTTTATAGATGCCTTCTTTTTCAATTGAAAAGGGGTTATTGTATTCTTTTTCTGTTTCCCCTTCAACGTTATAGGTTATTTTTTTAAACCCCGATTGGTTGTCGTTTCCGCTGAATTTAATTTTCGTATCTTTTGTAATGTAGGTTGTATCTTTTGAATTGAAGGAAGGTCCTTCAAAATTATGATTAAGGTTTGGGCCTGAAAGGTCTACATGAGAACGGCTGGATCTGTTTGATAGGATTTCGGTTCGTTTTTTATTATTTACATTATCTATAGCAAGCGCTTGTATATTTAACCTTCCTGAGGCTGAGAGACGAAAAGGCTTTTCGTAAACTTCGAAAGCCCCATCATTAACAGAATACCTTATTTCTTTTACGCCGGCTTTATTGTCCATGGAAATAAGTTTTAATTTGTTTCTTCCTGAAAGGTATTCTTTTCCCTGCGCGACATAAGTGTTACCCATTAGTTCATCTACAACTCTCGGCGGTGTTTTATCCACGTAAAATTTGAATGTATGTTCTTTTTCTTCGTTTTTTACCTGGTCAATTGAATAGTATGTGATTTCATGTTCGCCCTCATTGAGGTATTTGGCTTTAATTGATGCATTGTAGGGTTTTGGGTTCCCCTGATCAATTGAATAATAGGTTTGTTTTATATTCGACAATTCGTCTTCTGAGGTAAGCGTTATTTCTGATCTGCCGGAAATGATATTTTCGTGTTTATCCCCATCAATTTTGTGAGAAGTTTTGGGTGGTGTTAAATCCAAAATAAGTTGAACTTCTTTTGGTTCCTCCGCGTTCCCCACATTATCTACTCCATAATATTTTATTTTGTAGGCTTTTTCTTTTTCTATATTTATGGGTTCTTTGTATTTCTTATAGGGTTCGCCGTCAATGGAATAGTAAATTTCACTCACACCGGAGACAGCATCATATTTTTCAAAACGAACACTTGTTTTTTCTCCCAGGAAAATTTTATTATCGGCTTTGTGTATGTCTTTTGTATCAATGGATAGATCAGTTTTGGGTGCTTTGCTGTCTGCGTATATTTCAAAGATGATCTCCTCTTTGGGATAAACATATTTTTTTGTTTCAGGGTCTACTTTCCATGGTGACCGAATTGTGTTGATGCCTTCGGTGTCAAAGTACATTGGATTTGTGTACTCTTTTGAGTCTTCGCTTTTCAGGCGAAAACTTTTGGCATCCTTATCCGGCGATGTTGAAATGCTAAGGTAGACCGGTAAATCTTTATTTATGTAAAGTTTTCCTTCAGGCGACTGGTAAAATTTTTTCTCGTGCTCCAGTTGTTCTTGTGCAAATAACCATGAGGGCGTTAATAATAAAAATAGCAGCAGTGTTTTTTTATAATCCATATTGGGTTAGTTTTAGGGTCAATAAAAATACTAAATAATGGGTTTTTTTCAAATAAATTTATTGTTATTTTAGCTTTTGGTTTTACGTTGGATAATGAGTTTTGTTACTTAATTATTTTTTTGCAATTATGCTTAAAGATTAGAACAAGTTGATTTTAAATATATGGATATGAAGGATTATAAGCGAATTTTATTAAAATTGAGTGGGGAAGCTCTTCAGGGATCGAATGCTTTTGGAATAGATCCTGCTGCAGTAAAGCAGTTTGCTTCACAAATAAATGCCATTACGAATCAGGGCATTGAAGTGGTAATCGTACTAGGTGGAGGTAATATTTTCCGGGGTTTGCAGGGAATGGAGTCGGGTGTTGGACGAGTTAAAGGCGATCAGATGGGAATGCTGGCTACAGTGATAAATAGTATGGCTTTGCAATCTGGTATAGAAAATGAAGGGGGCATGGCACAGGTTTTTACTTCGGTGCGGATGGAGCCTTTTGCCGAGTTTTATGTAAAAGAGCGGGCACTGGAAACACTGCAGTCGGGTAAGGTAACGATTATTGCCGGCGGAACCGGTAATCCTTATTTTACTACCGATTCTGCTGCCGCTTTGAGGGGCCTGGAAATGGAAGCAGATGTTTTATTGAAAGGAACCCGCGTAGATGGTATTTATTCAGATGATCCGGAAAAGAACAAGGAGGCTATCCGATATGAGAAAATTACCTACAACGAAGCACTTGAAAAACGATTAAATGTTATGGATATGACAGCCTTCGCTTTGTGCCGGGATAACAACCTGCCGGTTATTGTCTTTGATGTGACAAAACCGGGCAATTTACAGGAATTGTTGGCTGGCAAAGATATAGGAACTATGGTTTATTAATATGTGTTTTTTTTATTAAATTTGTTCAGAATGATCTATTAATCAAAAACAGACAATAATTATGAATGATGAAATACAAAAGGTTATCAAGGACACAAAGTCCAGAATGAAGAAGACCATTGATCATTTGGCTGATGAGTTAGCCCGTATCCGTGCAGGAAAAGCGAATCCCAGAATTCTTGACGGAGTTTATGTTGATTATTATGGTGCAAGTACACCTTTATACCAATTAGCAAATATTGGTACACCCGATGCTAAGACAATTACAGTTCAGCCCTGGGATAAGAATGCACTCAAAGAGATTGAGAAAGCCATCATGGATTCAAATTTAAGTTTAAATCCTCAAAATGATGGAGAGATAATTCGTATAAATATTCCACCATTGACAGAAGAGCGAAGGAAAGAGTTGGTCAAACAAGTTCATGCTGAAGCAGAAAGTGCGCGAGTTAGTATACGCAGTGTAAGGAGAGAAGCTAAAGAGGAACTGAAAAAAATGAAAAACGAAGGAGTTCCTGAAGATGAGACAGATAAGGGTGAAGAGGAGGTTCAGAAGCTTACGGATGAGTTTGGTAAAAAGATTGAGGATATTATGAAAGAAAAAGAAGAAGAAATTATGACTGTATAAAAATCAAGTCAAAATACAAGATAAAAAAGGAGGCAGGAACCAAAACGTTTCTGCCTCCTTTTTTTTAGTCAGGCAATTTCAGAAGTAGAGGTAAGTATTAGAATGATCATCAACTTGCCAATAAGTAAGAAGTCGGCAGTCTGCCTTTTGCTTTTCGTGCAAAAAAGTTCACGCAGAGAACGCAAAGAAGACGCAGAGCGAAGGGAAGAAGTAAAATTTCATCCACCCCTTTGAGGTTTAATTCGGTAGTCATTCAGTAGAAATTCGATAGTCATTCGGTTGTTTCGCGTTTCTTTGTGCCAACAGCCAA
>CAYFRV010000154.1:0-6760 GCA_964345495.1 uncultured Bacteroidales bacterium
GGCCAATAGCAAACAGCCAAAAGCTAGCTATTCGACAATTTTGCTGGATTTGTTTGATTTAGCAAGAAGGAAATGGATACTCAGCACAAAAACGAAAGGAAGGCCAAAAGCTAAGATCCACGAATTCGTCACGCCAATAATCAAATAACTTCCTGCTGCTGCAATAAAGACGGTCACCGTTTGAAAAATCATCGTTTTGATGTGATACAACGGTTCAATTTTGCATGCAGCTGAGGACATTACAGCCTTTTCGCTAAAAGGAATAATATGTTCCCCTGAAACAGCACCTGAAATAACAGCAGCCGAAATTACCGGGATCATATCCGGGGCATCTTCGGCCATTACCATCTGGAAAGCGATTGGCATAACAATAGCCATGGAGCTCCAGCTAAAACCCGTAGCTACAGTAATGAGCATTGATACAATAAAAATCAGCATCGGCAATACATCCAGAGTGATATAGTCCGAGATGGATTGCGTAATGAAAACTCCGGTTCCCAAATCGCTGGATACCAATGATAAACCGTGTGCAAAAATAATAACCAAACTTACTCCAACCATACTTAATGTTCCTTTTCCAAAGCGTTGAAGGATATTCGGGAAAGACACAATACGGTCTTTTCTTATTAATGTTATACCGACAGCAATTGCAAGTATGGTAGAGATAATCAGTATTTCGACAGAGGGCGCAGCACCAAGGATATTGATCAGGGTAACCGGTTCATCTTGTTTCATAAGGATGTAACTACCGCTGGCAAAGAGCGCTAAGATTGCAAAACCAAGGAGCGACAGAATAGGCGCCAGTAAATGGTATAGTTTTGAATTGCTGTTCTGAACTTCAGATGAATGATTTAACTGATAGGTTTTGTTATCTGCCCTGTATCCAAACCATTTGCCTGTGTAGGCAACGAAAAATGCTAATATGATGGCCAAAAATGTATAAAAATGATATGGAAGCGCCTGAATAAAAAATTCAGTGATCGTTCCCTTCATGCCGACTTCATTTCCGGCCTCAGCCATTACTGATCCTTCAAAAGAGGCCCATGTGGATACAATCATAATACTTGCCATGATGGCAACTACATCAACGATATAAGCAAGTTGCGCCGGGGTTACATTGTTCTTCATGTTGATCCTGCGCATGGCTGCTCCGGAGATTAATACGTTTGCATAGTCATCAAAAAACAGGCACATTGAAATTCCCCAGGTAGCTACACGGGATTTTCTGGGTGAGTTGAGTTTGTTCTTCAGGGAATCGGCAAATTTGTTATATGCTCCGCTGCCTGCTATAATTTCGAGCAAACCTCCGATTAAAACAACAAACAGAACAATTTTTAAGCGTTCAGTTTCTGTGAATGCTTCTTTCAGGTAATGGTAGCTGTTTGTGAAAAAATCCGACATATTGTATTCAGCTACAACAAAAGCTCCGGCTACAACACCCAGGAAAAGAGAAAAAGCAACTCTGCGTGTTAGCAGAGCTGCTATAATTGTAACCAGTGCCGGAATTAAAGATAAAATGCCAAAATCCATTTGTTTGGGTTTATGAATTAATCACGGATGCTAAATCCTTTTTGATCAAGTTGTTTTTCTTCTTCTTTAGTCATTACCTTAATCAATCCGCTAACTAAGCCATGGATCTCAACACCATAGTTCCTGTACATCTGAAGCGTATTCACGATTTCCTTGGTTATAATTTGTCCGGGCACTAATAATGGAATGCCTGGTGGATAAGGCGTAACCATGCGAGCCGATATTCTGTCAATGGTATCTTCCAGAGGCAGTTCCTCTGTATCAGCATAGAAGCTAAATCTTGGTCTGAATTTGATTGGAGACATGGTCAGCTTAAACTTTTTGAGGATCTGGTCTGACCCGTTGGATTGCCTGTTGCCTGTGCGTTTTTCAATATTTTCAAGGGCAAGATACAACCGGTTGATTCTCGAATAAGTTGCTCCAATTGTCAACAGTATTGTGATTGTATTAAACGTGGTCTTTTCAATCTGTATGTTATGTTTGGTTACCAGTATATGTTCGATTTCTTTACTGGAATAACCGGATTTGCTTATGTCAATTGTGATCTTAGTCGGGTCCAGGCGAATATTATCGTTCTTTATTTCATGACTAATCATGTCATCAAGGTCTAACACCCTGAATTTTTTTAGCGAATTAATGGATTTTCTCAAATGCTCAGAAAGATCAAGTACGCTCTGCAAAAGGGAGTATCCTTCCATAACCATTTGTTTGCGGGCTATGTCAAGGGATGCAATCATTGGATATTGAGGAGAAGTTGAGGTATGCATGCTGAAATTTTCCATGAAGAAATCCTCATAGTTTTCAAAATCCGGATCGTTCACATGTATCATGGAAGCCTGTGAGAAAGCACTCATTGTTTTGTGTGTAGATTGAGTTGAATAGTCAGCGCCGGCAGCCATCGCGCTTGGGTAAAATTTTCTGTGAAAATTTGCATGTCCAAACCATGCTTCATCAACGATTACTTTTATATTCCTTTTATGAGCTTCTTTTACAATATCTTCTATGTCATAGATCAAGCCATCATAAGTACAATTTGTTAGTATAATTGCCTTCAGGCTTTTCTTCTTTGCTATGGCATCATCCATGGCCTCAATTATGCGTTTTTTAGGAATGGGACCAAAAATGCCATATTTATTGTTGACTGATGGCATCAGGTAAAGGGGCTCTGCGCCGGCGATTATTACACCATAATGTACTGATTTATGGCAATTGCGATCTAAAAGGATTGCATCTCCCGGTTTAAGCAAAGTTTGAATTAATACTTTGTTTGAAGTAGAGGTGCCGTTTGTAGAGAAAAAAGTATATCTTGCGTTGAATGCTCTTGCAGCTTGTTCTTCCGCTTCTTTAATAACGCCTTCAGGGTGCAAAAGGGAGTCAAGTTCCGGAACAGATACCGATACATCTGCCGTAAAAAGGTTTTCCCCAAAGAAATCATAGAAATCTCGCACGTATGGAGAGTTTTTTGCAGAATTTCCCGATGCATGACCGGGTGTGTGCCATGAGTCTTTTGCCTTATTTGCATATTCAACAAGCCGATTGTAAAAAGGTGCACTTTTTTTATCGTTCATTTCTGCTACGATTTTTCGGTAGATATCTTCATAAACATTTTCCCCTTTAAAGAAATACCCGGCTATAATACCGCCGCTTGTTAGTTGCTTATTATCCGTAATATTTGTGTAGATGTAGAAACTAACTTCATACCTTAGAGCAAGAAACTGCCTGAATATTTCCAGACCTTTAATCGTTTTTGAAGTATTGGTTTTCTGAGGAAGTTCCCACTCCGACAGGACTACATGAATGCTTCCGTCATTTTTCAGTAGATTACAGGCTTCTTCAAAACTTGTACACGTAATAATGTTCAATCCTTGTTTTTCTAATGCCTTTGCCGATTTATGAAGAGATTCCTCGTTTTTATCTGCTAAGAGTACAGAATAATGCATTTTTTACGTTTTTAATTGAATTAAAAATGGATGCAAAAGTATAAAACATTTTCTGTCTTATTTGGTTTTTTTTGCTGATTTTCATCACTAAAAGATGTTTTGTAAAACAGTGCTTTTTATTAATTTTATCCAATTAGAAATTTACTTAATCATTACAATATTATGAATCAAATGAAAAAGCTGTTTATTTTGCTCGGTATATTTTCTTTTTTACTTGTTGTAAAAGAGATGTCTGCTCAACCATTTACTAACTTTCCTAAAGAAGAGGCATTCAATTCTTTTGTAAAAGCTCAAATGAAGCAAGATAAAATCCCCGGACTTTCTGTAGGTTTCGTAAAAGATGGCAAGTTTTGGGCTAAAGGGTATGGATATATTGATTTGGAGAACAACGTTTCTGCAGACAAATATTCCGCTTACCGTCTCGCTTCCAATACGAAATCAATGACTGCCGCTGCAATCCTTAAATTGTATGAGGACAATAAATTAGACCTTGATGATCCGGTTAGTGAATATGTATCTTATTTTCCGAATAAAAAGTGGGAAGTTACCATTCGTCAGGTTTTAGGTCATATCGGCGGAATTAGTCATTATAAAAATTACGAAAAAGAAGGCCATATAAAAACACATAAAAGTACGAAAGAGGCCGTTGAGATTTTTGACGATTTTGACCTTGTTGCAAAACCAGGCACGGAATTTAATTATTCGAGCTATGGGTATAATTTGTTAGGTGCAGTAATTGAAGAGGTTTCAGAAATGCCCTACGAAGCATATTTAAGGGAATATATCTGGAAGCCATTAGAAATGAACCATATTTATATGGATGAGCCCAATCAGATTATTAAAAACAGGGCAGAGGGCTACCGCTTAATTTTTGGAGAAATAAAGAATTCTGAATTTGTTAATATTACGAGTAGGTTTGCAGCCGGAGGAACATGTGCATCTGTGGTTGATTTGTTGAAATATGCAAATGGGCTGAATAATGCTGAAATTTTATCGGAGAACACCATTCGTTTAATGGAATCAACGATGAATCTGGAAAATGGCATTTCTACCGGTTATGGCATGGGCTGGAGCATTCAGCCTGTAAATGGACACTATATGGTTTATCATACCGGTGGACAGCCAGAGACAAGAACAATGCTTGTGCGTTTCCCTGAAAGGGATTACTCAATTGCTGTTGCTTATAACCTGGAAGGAGGAGATTTAAGAGCCTTTTCAAAACGTCTTTATCAGTTAGTTATGAATGAAGGATGGAACATTAAACCCTATGCTGATAATGGGTATGATCAAACTTTGCTGGATGGCCTCCGGGATGTTTACAATTATGGTCTTGCTTCCTTTAAACGAAATGGCTATAAGAAAAATGACAGCATTGACATCGTAAATGTCTTCTCCTATCTAAATAATACATTGAATCGCGATTCACTTTATGAAAATTATGAAGTCACGAGAACAAAAATTCAGTATGGAAGGCATCCCAGAGCAGATAAAGCCTATGTTTGGGCAGGAAAATATATGGCTTCAGAATTAGCAGAGCATTACGGAGAAGAGAAGTTAGATGAGTATCACAAAAAAGGTGCAATCGCTTTTTTTAAAGATTATATTGATCTTGCAAATACCAACGAAGAAGTTTCACCACAGATTAATGCTTCGCTTTCAGAGATGATTAATGAAATAAATACAGACTGGGAAGAAACGTGGAATGATTATACACGAGGGTTATGGTTTGCATCTTATACTGATTTAGAAGAACAGATGAAAGAACTCAGGGAATTGTTCAAAGGGAAAAAGATAGTACCGGATTTTACAGAACAATTAGCAAGCGCTATCCGAGAAAGAGCAATTGACAGAGGTTTGAGTAATGCCTTGCCACTTGCAAAGGAATTTACGGCACTTTATCCGGAGTCGGCAATTCCTCAATTAGTTCTTAGCCAGATTTATGTTTTGGAAAAGAATGCTGAAAAAGCTGAAAATGCTATGGCCTTGTCCTTAAATGCAACCAGGGACCAAGATGCTGCTAGTGCAAAAAATATAAAACAGTATGCCGAATGGTTGTTTGAGCGTGATTACTTGGATGAAGCATTAATTTTACTCAGGGTAGCCGAAAAATTTTATCCGGAGGCGGCTGTTCTTCATGAGTTAAAGGGAGATATTTACCTAGAAAAGAGCAGACGCCAGTTTCAAAAAGCATTACAGATAAATCCTACTTTTCATGATACACAAGATAAGCTTGATAAAATTGAATAGGGTTTATTCATTTTTTGTAAATAATTCAGGTTAATTCTGAAAAATAGATTTGATAAAGGGACAGTAAAGCATCTGCAAGGAAAGAGAGGATAGGGTTATTAACTTTTTTAATAGACATTGAAAACCAATAAATTACGAAACAATAATTTCTGAATTATATTCGTGAAAACAAAATGCTTCTAAATCTGTTTCAACTTTGACAGTCTTTTATTTAAATAATATTCATTAGGCTGCAGAGGTTAGAAAAAATTAAACGTAATGAAGTCATATATTGAAGACCTGAAAGGAGAAATCAAAGCAGCTATACGAGAAGCCCGGAATAAAAAAACTACTGTAAATGCTCAGAAGGAGTTGGTGAATAGTTGTAATCACTATCACCGGAAAAACTATTTATATGGAAATCCTGCTACTTTGGAGCAAATTACCGGCATCCCGACCAATGCACTGCCAGTAGATTCCCTGTTGGACGACAAAAACAAAGAAGAGCTTAGCAGGCTATTGGAATAGCTTTTAGGCGCATGGGGGTTTATTCCCGATTTTCCCGAAAACTTGCCGGATTATAAAAAATATAAGTTTCTCAGAGATATTTGGAATACATCTCATGTTTATCTTGGCACCGGTCCGGTCTATATCGATATGTGCAACTTTGATACTAATAATTGCCCGTTCCCTGATCACTGTAATATGTGCGAGAAAATCAAAGAGCAGGAAAAACTTTATAATCAGTTAATAAAAAGATCAAAAAAGTAGATTGTTCTTTTTATTTTACTGCAAAACAGGCATCACTATTTTTTGAATATTATATACCAGGCAAGGGCTTTTAGCCATTAGCTTTTGGGAGAGACTTTTCTAGCATTCCATCTTGTTACTTACTCATTCACACCTGCTGCTGCCACTTTTAACCTTGCGGTTTCATTTGGTAGACATTTAGTTGTCATTCAGTTGTCATTCGATAGTCATTCAGTAGACATTCAATTGTTTAGAAGTATATTTATTTCAACGAGTACTATTTCTTTCTGCCAAAAGCCAATAGCTAAAAGCCA
>CAYFRV010000155.1:0-6723 GCA_964345495.1 uncultured Bacteroidales bacterium
TCGTGGACATGCTGGCGGGGGAACAGTTGCCGAGGATATGTTGATGAGAAAAACAAATGCTGACGATACAGTTCTTTTTGTACATTGACGTGTTTGACAATTAGGATATAATTGACGCCGATATAGTGCCGATTAGCTAATGAACCATATTCATCACTCGCGCCGCACCACCTCTATACCGTGAAATTAAATTTTTTGTGTGAGAGATAATTGCTAAACAGGAAAGGAGAATGAAATGCAAGAAAATAAATTTAATGTAGTCTTCAGAGGAAAATACAATGTGAATAAAGATATTAATTCCATCCTCAAAAATCTCTCTGTTCAATTTAAATACAATGAAGATGAATTAATAAACCGATATTCCCAAAATGAATTTCTCATAATAAAAAAGAATCTTGGTCGCGAGGCGGCAAAAAAAACTGCACACAACCTTAGTAGCCGAACTGGGGGGGTTTATTCAATTTCTCCGGTCAGTTTGCCTGCTCATACAAACAACACGGACATTAAACATTCTTTTCCGTCTGACAAAGGAAAAACTCAAGATTCCATAGATTTATCAAGTCTAATTAATCGAGGGGGAGCTGCTATTACAAATAATCAAAGCGAAAACCAGACGTCCGATGCATTAAAAAATAAAAGTAATTCTTCCATTGACTCTCAAGGAAAATCTAACGATAGAAAGAATAAAATTACTATCCGCGCAAGCAAAAATATCTGGCACTTTGAAGAGCCTGAAGGAGAAGTGGAACCAGGAAAGGATAGACCCTTGCTTATTGTCGATGAGCAAACTGTCTACCTATCTCATACGAACAAAAGGTTGCCTTCAGACAAGCTTTTTAACAGGATACAAACAATTATTTCAGCTCAGGATGTTCCAGTGGATTTAACTTTAGTGCGAGTGTCTTGGCTAAATGATCCAAGGGCGGAGAGAGACCGTATCATAGCATCCCTCTCAAATCACCCTTACAGCGATATTAAATATATAATGGGAGTAGATTACATAGGATCATGGGCTGCCGTGCAAGCTCTCTTAGGCCTGGAATCTGAAGCTATTCCCCCTCAAACACCTTTAAATCTTGGCATCATTGCAATGAGCATCGGGGCTGTGTTTTTCCTTTTCGGATTTGCGATCAAAAGCAATATAGGGGCGTTAATAACGTTTATGGGAATGCTCATGGGTGTCGGGGGACTGTTTTTTCACATGATTCAGAAAAGAAAAACGCAATTGAAAATCAAGGATATTGAAGAAAAAAAAGCGATTGAAAAGCTATCTAGGACATTCAAAGTCGATGATATGTCGCTTTTTTGCACGGCCATGAAGGATATTTTTAAGTTGGTAGTGGATGATATTCAGGAATCTGGGGGCGAAATTGTCCGCATTTCAGGTGGCAAAGGAGGTTTTATGAAAACTGAAATCATGTCACCAAAACAACGGGAAACTGATGCCACAGAGGTTGATGTATAAGAAAATGATGCTAACACCCCAAAAAACGATTGGAACGTGGCGTGGAGCATTAGGACCTGGCGAAACAGGATATTCCGCTGAGAAGGGATACATAGATTTTTTTGTTTTCGAAATTCCTGCTTTGCCAGATTTTTCTTCTCCAGCTTTTCCGGATTTAACAAAACTACAAGCAATACAGCGCAACCAAATTATTGCACAGCGCCAAAAACAGTTCATAGCAGCTTTACATAATCTTGGCGATCATTTTGGAATTTCTATTCGCTACATACTGAGAACTTCTGAAACCGGCGAATCAGTTATTCGTTTGTTTCTAATAGGAAGGGTGTTTACAACATCTGTCAAAGAAACTTCCTTTCAAATTGAACGATTTAAAAAATTAGTCATTTCTGCCTTTCCAGATTACTATAAGATAGTCGAAAAATCGAATACTGTGTCATGTGATGAAAATTTAGGTGTTGCTTTTTTAGCAGATTGCCAAATAAATTCTGTTATAGAAATTATCAAAGCAGAAGAATGTATTCCCGCTTGGCATTCTCCAGATATATGCGGGTTTTTATACTATTATTTTCCACTCGCTTTTTTGCCAAACGACTCTAACGATATGATCTCTTTATGCCGTGCGTTAACTTCTAATAAAGAAGAAACTCTCTGCATCGATTTTCTCATTATCCCCACTCGGTCACTAACCTCGTTTGAACAAATTGAAATTACTAATTGGACTAAAGTATGTGATTATTTTAGCAGAGATCAACAGATTGACTCCAAGGCTGGACTATTTTCGCAGCCCATTCGATATGAATTAAGTGCAGACCCTAGATCTCGCACGGCTATGAACGCCTATGAGGATTTGTTGAAACGTTATGCAAACCCTGGCGGCAAATATTTTCTATATTCGTTTCGAGTTCTATCGAGTCAATCTGCGCCAGCTGATCATATTGCCTCTACCATTGCATCCGTTAGTCTTTCTTCGGAATCCAAACATCACCTATCTATTATCACATATGATCACCCATCTTTTGAAAAAGCCGTTAACTCATTTCGCTATAACTATGTTACAGCATCGGTATGTAATGAAAACATATGGAAACGAGAATCTAAACCTTCTGAAGTTATGCGACGCCTTCACCGAATGTGTGATCTTAATGAAGTTTCTGCATTTTTCAGATTACCCATTCCTGGTAGAGATGGTTGTCCTGGGTTTTCCATTGATGCACGCATGATGACAAATTTTTCGAATGTTAAAACTAAGGAGTCAAGAAATGTTCATTTAGGTTATGTTATAGATGGCAGTAGAATAACGAGAGATAATGCTTCTATAAGTTTTGATGATTTGACTAAACATTCTTTGATCGTGGGCATGTCAGGTTCCGGCAAGACAACCCTTTGCTTTTCAATCCTTAAACAATTATGGGAGAATAAAATTCCATTTATTGTTTTAGAACCGGCGAAAACCGAATATCGAGAACTCAGGAATCTATCGTGCTTTAGCAAACATTTATTCATTTTTTCATTAGGCAATGAACTCGTATCGCCATATCGCCTCAATCCGTTTGAAATAATGAAGGGCATCACGGTATCAGAGCATATCTCATTATTAAATATCTGTTTTTCTTCAATTGGCTTATGGGGGCCATTGCCTAATATTGTTGACCAAGCCATTAGGGAAATTTACCGTGATAAAGGTTGGTCAGAATATCAAATTGGAGGAGAAAATCTTCACCTCACACCACCAACCTTAATGGATCTTTACGAAAAAGCTATAGATATAGCAAAAAATTCTAGCTATGGCTCAGATGCAATGGGTAATATCACAGGTGCTTTAGAGACTCGTTTAGGTTCCTTATTACGCGGCCAAAAAGGCCGTTGCTTTAACACTTCGAAATCCATACCCTTCACTATAATAATGAAAAGACCTGTAATTTTAGAACTCGATTCTTTGAATGATCTTGAAAAATCTTTAATAACAATGTTCATTTTGATCTTTATCCGAGAATATTCTAAAGTAAATAGAAAATCGGGAGCATCCCTATCTCACGTACTATTATTAGAGGAAGCGCATAATATCATCGGAAGAGGGAAAAACAAAATCGTCAGTGAAGATCAAGCGAATTACAAAAAAGTTGCAATCGATTTTTTTATTAACATGTTGGCAGAGATGCGTTCTTTAGGTGAAGGTATAATAATTTCAGATCAACTTCCGACCTCTATTGCCATAGAAGCAATCAAACATACAAACACCAAAATTATGCACAAATTGGTTTCTACAGATGACCGAGAAGAAATTGGAAATTCAATGGTTTTCGATAAAGCTCAATTACATAACGCTCCATTGCTTGTACCAGGATATAGCTATGTGCATACAGAAGGGTGGCCTCGAAGCAAGTTAATAAAAGAACATAATATTAACAAAGAATTCATTAGCAGAAAATATTCCACAGATACAGCAATCAAAAAATATATGCACCATTTTTTTACACATCATAGAATAATGAAAGTGTATTTACCCTTTGATACATGCAAAGACACTTGTCGCACATGTCAAAATCAAATCAGAGAACATTATGAGTACAAAGCAAATAAATTAAAAAAAATTATCTTCAACAATTTACAAGGCAATAATTATGACGTAGAGCAAAACGAGATAATATCAGAAATAATAAGCGAATTCTTCAAGGATGAGAAAGATCCACCCCATGAAAGTGCCGCAATTAGTCAATTAGAAAAGATAAAATATAATTGCGCTTTGAAACATATTATAGAGCTCATCATTACTCCTTTAGTAAAATTAAACTATATATCCAGAATTTACATTAATGAGAACAATTCTACTGCAGAGGAAGGAATTTATAATGACAACTGAGATACTGGAAACTTTTGAAAGAGAAAGCGATTCACAGCGCAAAGAAGGAAAAACACTTAAACAATCAGTGAAGAACCATATGAAGGAGGTAGATGAATTTCGACAAATGTTAAAAGAAATTAAAACTATTTCTAAAGGGGTTCATAGTATTGGCTTGAAAAATGCGGAAAAAGCTGTAGAGTCAGGAATGAAAGAAGCAGAACAAAAGATGCGAGAAGCTAAAGAAAAATGCAAGCAATTGTTAAGACGAAACGAACAGATTCGGGATAAACTCGAAAAGACGTCTACCGAAAGAAAAAAAGCGATCAAACACGCAGAAGCCATTAGCCATATTAGTTCTTCAAAAATTAAACCCTTTGCAATAAAGGTCGCTGCAGCTTTGAATTCAGACATCAACAGAATAGACAAAACAAAAGTTTTTTTAAATGAAGCCCGTTCAGAACTTGAAGAAGGGATTAAATCAACTTAATTTAGCGCATATTTTACTATCGCTTTCGCAGAGATCACGGGAAATCGCCTTGATTCTCAAAGTCAGATACCTCCTGTAAAGCCGGAGGCTTGTAATGTGTGGCCCGCTCAAAGCGGTTTAAAAATCGTCTGCCATTTAGAGGTGGCATCCACCCTATGAACATTGGAGAATATGGCTTTCTACATTTGAATTTCATTCTAATGGTTCAGCTTTGAGGGAAGTGTGTTTTTCCGATTGCAGCATTTTTCCCTCAATACCCTGGCATGCATACCGATGGTTGTTGGACTCGAAACCGGTATTGTGAGAAATGACTCTAAAACTACCATCGAATTGCTTGCTATAAGCTATTCGATGGCACTCAATCAAAAAAAATTCGAATATTCTTGGAACTGTTAAACTTTTGGGGAGTTCCCCGGCAGAGCCGAGGGATTGCTAAGATTAATTATCTTGCTTTTTGCGTTAGCCCAGGAGTCAAGTTATGTTAGAATCTTTTAAATTAGAACCGATCGAACAGCAAGAATCTATGAAAATTTTAACAAAACAAATTGCCCTTCATGATAAAGAGCGTCAGAAGTTCAATGAATTATATCAGCAGTTAGTTGAAATAGCTGAAAATATTAATAGTCAAGCCATTGGAGTCTCAATTAATCACACCCTTGCTGGAAGTGAGGAAGCTAATGAGCTACTTAAAGTATACAAAGAGGAATGGAATAAATTTATTAAAAACAATTATGTATTGCATAAACAAGTCGAAAAAAAAATGCGACAACAAAAAAAAGCCTTGACCTATCTAAAGACTTGTAGTGGCTTGTTAAAAACAAATTCTTTCAATATATACACTAAAGTAGTTAAAGAATATCTTTATTCTTATACAAAAATAAAAAAAACATTACAAATAGACAACTCCTTTCGTGAGCTGGAAAAATGTTTTTCAATGTTAGAATATGAAATTTTTGAGATGGTTGAGGATTTCTACAACAAAATGCAGTCAAACAAGAATTATGCCAGAAATGAATCTCAAGCAAAAAACTGTTGTAAGGCCGTCGCTGAAGCATTGGATAACACTTTATTAAAAAATCAAAAATTAAACTCGAATTCTTTAAAAGGCTTGATCGGGGAAAAAATAGCTATGGCAAACAATGACCTTAATGCATGGTATAGGTGTGATCTTAATTTCATTGTTCCCAATCATCCTACTACAGATTTCAATTATGATAAAGACACCAAAACTTTGCATGAACTATCAGTTAAGACATCTACGTGTCCAAATAGTTTTTTGGCCTACTATTTAAAGGGGATAAAGGATTTATATAAAAAAAGCATTCATCCCCCGCATTGCAAACGTTCAAACTACGAATTACATATTCCCATTGATCATGTGGTTTACTTAACAAATGCTATAAGAGGAAATCAAAATTACGAAAACCTATCAATATGTGGATTTCCGATAACTAGTGATGAAATCTCATGGATTTTATCACAATGTAAAAACTCGAAAAAACTTCTTGACAGAAGAAAAATGATGCAGCTAAGAGATGCCTTTCGCGTTATATCTGCTTAAGATTTATCAATCAGCCCTTTAAAAACTCAACTTTCGGAGATATGTTATGGATTTTTAAATATTATACCAGTAAGTTATGATTAAAATTTTGCGAGAAATACATACCTACAGCCCCTTTTTTTCACCAAACTACCGGCAAATTCGAATCGTAACTCACTGATATTTGGTACAAGGTTCGGGGAAAAATGGGCCATTTAGGAAGCTACCGTAAAATCAAAATCGGCCATAATCAATTGAAATACAATTGTTTTTCCACTGATGGCCTTCTCCGAAAGTTGGGTTAAAAACATTCTTAAACAGGAACAGTTCTTTGAATATTTACACAATACTTTCCTCTCCTGAATTATTCATAAACGCACTTATTGCTG
>CAYFRV010000156.1:0-6718 GCA_964345495.1 uncultured Bacteroidales bacterium
ACTTTATCCATATCCAGAAGCATGATAAACTTTTCATCTATCTTTGCCATTCCGTATATGAATTGAGATTGGTATTTACTTCCGATGCTTGGAGGTGGCTGAATCTGGTCTTCGTTGATTTCCAGAACTTCCTGAACAGAGTCGACAAGCGTGCCAACCTGTACATGCTCACCACCCATTTCAACTTCCATAACAATTATACAGGTATTTTTCGTGAATTCTGTGGGAGTCATACCGAATTTTATTCGTGTATCGACCACCGGTAAAACCTGTCCGCGCAGGTTTATTACACCTTTCATGTATTCAGGAGATTTTGGGACTTTTGTAATTTTTGTCATCTCCATTATACTGAGAACTTTGCTTACATGTGCAGCAAACTCCTCCTCTCCAAGTTTAAAAGAGAGGTATGAATTAATTTGTTTCAGATCTTCTTTATCCATAATGAACCTCCAATAATTTATTTAGCTATTTTTTGTTTTTCATCTTTTCTGCCGGAAAATTGCTCTATCATTTTATTCGTATCCAAAACAAGAGCAACTGTTCCATCACCCAGTATGGTAGCGCCGGAAACAATATCCTGACGTTTATACATTTTACCGAGTGATTTTAAAACCGCCTGGTATTCACCTATAACAGTATCCACCACCAGACCAATACGGTTTCCTTCGTATTCCACAACCACAATTTCCTCCAAATCAGAATTGGATTCAGGCATACCAAATTCTTCCCTCAAATAATAGAAAGGAACCTGTTCACCATCCAATACAATAAGATTATTGAATGTATCCACTACATCGCTGTGTTTGGCAGCATATATTTTATGAACAGCAGACAGGGGCATGATGTAGCTGTTCTCTTCAATTTTTACAAGCAATCCATCAATTATAGAAAGTGTAAGTGGCAATTTAACAGTTAAGGTAGTTCCGGCACCTTTTTCCGAATCAATTTCGACCTCACCACGAATTTCTGCCAGCTTCCGCTTCACAACATCCATTCCGACACCCCGGCCGGAAACATCTGTGACATTTTCGGATGTAGAAAACCCTGGTCTGAAAAGCAATTCAAATATCTCCTTTTTTGAAAGCTCTTCATCACTACTGATTAAATCGCGTTCAACAGCCTTCTTACGAATTTGTTCAGCATCTATTCCTTTTCCGTCATCATGAATTTGAATATGAATGCTTGTTCCGGAATAAAATGCTTTCATTAAAATTTTTCCCTCCTCGGGTTTTCCCTTTTTCTTTCTTTCCTCCGGGGATTCAATGCCATGATCAATGCAATTACGGAGAATATGAAGAAGAGGGTCGGTCAGGGTCTCAATTATATTTTTGTCCAGTTCCGTTTCTGTCCCTTCGGCAGTAAACTTTACTTTTTTATTCAGGTTGCCGGAAAGATCACGAACCAGCCTTTGAAACCGTGTCAACATAGTTTCAACCGGCACAAGTGCAATATCGAAAGCGGTATCGCGAAGCTGGCGGGAAAGTTTCTGAATATTTTCTGCGATTGTACTTAGCTCACCATCGCCTTGCTTTTCAGCTTCTAATGTCAGTCGTGCTTGTGTAGTGACCAACTCGCTAACCAAATTCATCATGTGGTCTATCTTTTCTGAAGCCACCCTGATACTTGAGATGGTATTGTCTTTACCATTCGCATTGGTAGTCTTTTTCCGTTTTGTTTGCTGTTTTTGCTGATCAGCACCTTCAAGCGTTTTTACAATTGAACGGACCGTATCAACACCAATATCTTTATTCAGATCCACCTGTTTTTCAACTTCATTAATAAACTCCTTCTCTTTTAGCAAATTGTAATCTGCCAGTTCATGAATTTCAATTTTAGACTGATCCTCAACAAAAATAAAAACATCATGTATTGCATTTTCATCTTCTTTTGTGGCCAGAAGAATTTCCCAATAGGTGTAACAATTGGTGGGATCAAAATCATTTAGAGTGGGTACGCGCTCAAGACAAGGTAATGCTTTTAAGCTCCCTAAAGTGGCCATTTCATCAAGCAAAAACAACGGATTGGTTCCGTCGTCGAATATCCTTTCTTCAGGTTCGAAATAAATATAATACGTTTTCTCCTTATCCTCAGTGGATTTGCTTTGCTGAACCTGATCCTTGGAATTATCGGAGTCATTCCCCTCAAGAAACTTCAAAACCTGTACGGACAGATTTTTATGGGTAGTTTCGGTATTGCGTGAAAGCTCTTCGCCTTCGTCAAGTAAATTTTTCAGGTGATCCACTGACTGGAGGGTTAAATCCAACAACCCTTTATTAATGCCTAATTTGCCTTCACGAACACGGTCATAAATATTTTCAAGATGATGAGTAAAATCGCTCAGTTTTTGAAAACCGAACATTGCACCACCACCTTTAAGCGAGTGCATAGCGCGAAATACACGCTCGACGAGATCAGAGTCTTCAGGATTGTTTTCTAATGAAAGTAACGCATCCTCAAGGTCGGCAATATTTTCTGTAGCCTCTTCAATAAATTTATCTGTAAACTTATCCATTATCTCATAACTTTTTTAAGTGCGGCTAATAATTTAGCAGGAACAAAAGGTTTAATTATCCAACCGGTAGCTCCGGCTTCCTTAGCTTCTTGTTTTTTTGTTGCTTGCGATTCTGTTGTAAGAAAAAGAATAGGTATACGTTTGTACTGTTCCTTTTCCCTGATATGCTTAATTAGCTCAATACCATTCATTTCAGGCATGTGCAAATCGGTAATGACCAGATCAATTTGGGTTCCGTCAAAGAACTCCAATGCATCTGTTCCGTCATTGCCAATCATTACATTATAGCCTTCATTTTTGAGTGTAAAGCTAACCACCTCACGTATACTCTCAGAATCGTCAACAATTAAAATGTTTTTCGCCATAACAGTATTATTTGATTTATGTTTTTAATAGAGGATCAAATCCGGAATTCTCCACCAGAGACTGAGTGCCGTTTTGTAATACGGCAGAAATTTCAAGATTCTTCTCATATTCCTCGGCGGTTTTTCTGAGCGATTCGATCAGTTGAATAAAACTCAGATCAATATTTTCCACATCTTTAATCTGAACTTTGATCTCATCGTATTTTTCCAAAGCGTCCAGGAAATACTCTTTTATTTCGAGAGCAGTGTATATAGTTAACTCCTTCTCGATGGTCATCCTGGCCTTCTTCTCCTTTTTATTACCAAAAGGAGTGATACTTACATACTTATTGTTTGTTTTCATCTGTACAAATGTTTATTTAAAGTTTTGATTTTATTAATTAAAATAATTCCAGATCGCCGCCTTCTTCATCTTCAACGTCCATGTCCGGATCTTGTCCCTGGGCGACCTGGTTATGAACCAAAAATTCTGAATTCATTGTATAATTCTCTGTCAGGTGCTTTAAATTTTTATCCCTGTCTTCAATTTTGTCTTCTCCTTCCTTTAATTTAAAATTAATGATATTTAATTCTTCAACAATTTCAGAAATGACACTTTCAAAATAATCGTAGTATTGGATTTTACCAACAGAAGTTTGAATATCAGAGAGCATACTTTCACTTAGCTTATTATTCTGCTCCAGCTTATCAAGAATTTTCTTTTCTATTTTATTGAGTTCACTGATGTAAGACTCAATTTTATCAGGCAAAACAGTCGATTGTTTATATTGATCCGACGAGATATTCTGAATAACCTGTTCATGAAGTCCCTCTCTGTACTTTGCAACTTCTCCCAGCACTTTGCTCAAAAGATCAACATTTGACTTTACATCGGAAAAAAGCTGGGACATTTGTTTTGTTAATAAATTATCCTGTCCCGTTTCATTATTGCTAACTTCATAGCTATCTTCAATTCGTTTCATTGCTTGCCGTAGCTCTTCAACTAAGGAAGTAATCGAATTATTCACCCAATAAATTTTGTCAAGAATTTCTCTGATGGACTCAATGTGATTTTCAAAATTCTCATTAAATCCACAAAACTGCTGGATTTTACTTTTCGCATTTGCGAGGTGTTTTTTCAAAGAGTCGAAAAAGATCTTTTGCCTGGTAGCATCAAAAGAGGTATATTCCGCACATTGTTTGGAAACATAAGTCATGTTTTCGCCTATTTCAAGAAAATGCCCTGAGATTTTCTGAATTGCATTCTGGTACTCTTTATTCGCCTGCATCAACTGAGCGGCTTGCAATCCGGCTATATCCCTTATTCGGATAAAATATTTTGCCTTTTCATTAAGCGATATGTCTTCACTCTGATTTTTAAATTCTTGCAGCTCAGCAACCAGGTCTTTATGCGTTTGCTGTATATGCTGCATCTTTTGTTTAATGATGTCCTGGTATTGTAAGTTGGTAATGATCTTACTTATACTCTCAGAAGTTTCATCAGTGCGTTGTTTAATTTCAGGGATTCGTTCCTGTGCACTTTTATAGTGTTCCGAATAAGAATTCAACTCCTCTTTAAGTTTTTCAAGGATACCAGAAATATTCAAATCATCATAGGCTACTTTATCTACAGGCCCGCTATTTTTTATGATGCGCTTAAGTTTAGCAAATAACTTTTCCAACAAGGATAGTTGATCCTTTATCGTTTGGGAAATTTCAGAAACAGATCGGGTTTCATCATCTTCTTTTTCCTGAATATCCAACTGTAAATTGGATTCAAGAAAAATTAAGCTGGTCAAATTCTGCTTAAAATTCTTAAGCGGAAAAAAAGATTTCCTGATTCCTGAGAGGATATTTTTGTTAATATCTGAGGCAATTTCAAGGTGATAATCCAATAATTGACTCCGTGAGTTTAAAGTCTCATAAAACTTTTCTATATCCTCCAGAAAACCATTGTTTTCCTTGCTGGCGATGAAATCAAACAAGAAAGAAGCATTTTCTGAAATCTGGTTAGCAATACCATGAAAATATTTAAAATCTTTATTGAGGTTATAAAAGTCCTTTGAAGAACAATCATGCAAGGAGATTATCTTTTCATCAATTTTAGCAAACAGGTCAGAAATTTCTTCAATTGTATAGGTTTCTAACAAGTTTTTGATCTGTATTCTATTTTCTTCGTTATTCTCCATATCTACATTTAAAAATTATTCATAGTTAATTATTAGAAATAGCCTGGTCGATTTTTATCAGAAATTCAGGTATATCAATTGGTTTTTCAATAACATCCTGGGCGCCCAGACTCTTTGCCTTTTCCTTATTTTCACGGTTAGCGTAAGCGGTAACCACAATTACAGGAATCTCTAATTGAGCATATCCGTTTTTCAGCTTTTCCATGAACATAAATCCATCTTCCTGGGGCATAAGCAAATCCAGAAGGATTAAATCGGGACGGTCATGGTCAAAAGAATAAAAAGCATCTTTTGAGCTCCCGGCCAAAAGAACCTCATAGCCGGCATCTTCCAATACAGCTTTTAAAAGAACTAAGTTCGTCTCGCTATCATCGATTACTAGAATTTTTTTTCGACTGTGACTTTTCATCTTTACGTTTTATAAAATATCTTTATTAAATTGCAATCTGTATTTTTCTAAAAAAATACTATTAACAAAAGTACACAGAAAAGCAACAGCAATACAAAAGAATACCGATGATATAACTTACTGTTTAATGATGATTTATATTCATAATAAATGATGATGTAAATCACCGGACAAGCATAATAAATTGAAAATCTGAAAACTGAACAGAATGATCAAAGAGCGGAAAGATTTTGAGGAAAAAATAGAAGAAAAACGGGAAATATTTACCATTCCGTTTCAGGAGTTCCTTAGCGAAAATGAATCAAAACTTATCCAGGAAAACAGTAATAATGTAAGTTATAAAGCTCACGATATAATTTTTAAACAAAATACCCGTACATCGCATGTGATGTTCATAAAATCGGGATTGGTAAAACTATATTTAGAAAACAAAAATCAAAGAAATAAGATTTTAAAATTAGGCACTTCAAAAGAATACCTGGGATTGAATTCGGTTTTGGGGGAAGAAACATTCAGTTATTCAGCAGAAGCAGTTCAAAAAACAGAAGTTTTCATTATTGATTTTGAAATATTTCAACAAATTCTCCAAAGCAACGGAGAATTTTCTTATGCGCTATTAAAGCATATTACCGAGAATAACCTAATGCTCCTTTCAAGGTTGATAAGCCAATCCCAAAAACAACTCCCGGGAAGAATTGCTGACATTATTCTGTATTTCACAGAACAAATCTATAATTCAGAAGAATTTACTTTCCCCTTAAACCGAACAGAACTTGCTGAACTAGCAGGAACAACAAAAGAAAGTTTAATACGTACCCTCACCGAATTTAAAAATGATAAAATCATTAAATTAGAAGGGAAAAAAGTCTCTGTCATCAGTCTTGAAATCCTTAAGACACTCAGCAGAATTGGATAAATGAATAAAACAAAAGAGAATGTGTAGTATGGAAAGTAAGAAGTATAATTTTCTTATAGTCGATGATATCATAATGAACCGCGTACTTCTTAAGGAGATTACTAAAGAGTTTGCTAACTCAGTATATGAAGCAGAAAACGGTAAAGAAGCTCTGTCTATACTGGAAGATAATGATATTCAGGTTATTCTTATGGACATTGAAATGCCTGTTATGAATGGTGTGGAAACCGCCAGGTATATCAGAGAAAAACTGACCTACCCGAAAAACAAAACAAAAGTAATTGCTTTAACTGCCCATAATCCGGATGATTTCTTTGATGATTACAATAATGCCGGTTTTGATGAGCT
>CAYFRV010000157.1:0-2764 GCA_964345495.1 uncultured Bacteroidales bacterium
TTGCAAAGGTATTTAATTCTGCTATTTTACACATTAAATGTAAACTAAAAAAGTTCTGTAAAAATTACGCCAGAATGCTTGTTTTGTTTAATAATATGTTGTTTTTGAACTTTTATTAATTATAATTTGAAAGCAAATTTTGACATAACTTATTGATTGTTGCGAAATTTTGGTTGATTAAGTTACGTGTATCTTTTTTTATAAAAAACGAAAATTTACTGACAATATGTATTTATGTGTTTTCAGAAAATAAATTATTAATACAGGTTATATGAGAAAAAGCTGTATTCACTTTCCCGGTAAACGATGATTTTTTTATCGGCTGATGAGGCGTGTGCTTCCACGTTCCATTTTTTGGTTATTTGGGTAACGTAAACCAAAAAGCTGAGCCTTTTTCGTATTTAAATTCTACCCAAATTACTCCATTGAGTTTTGTCAAACTTCCGAAAATGAGAATCAATACAGTTAAAATGAATGTGAATTTTTTGAAATTTAGCTTCCTGAGGAAAGCAAACCCGCTCATATACAAAATCAATCTTAAGGTAATTATTTATTTATAATCCGCGGTCATCCTTATAATCTGCTTTATCCCTGCCAACCGTCAGGTAGGGGTGTTCTATTCATCATCTTTTGTCTTTATGTTGTTTATGAGGTTTTCATTGAATAAACCTCTTTATGGCATTTTTCAACTCATTGCTGCTTATAGGTTTTGAAAAGTATTCGCTGCATCCCGCTTCTATTGCTTTTTGCCTGTCTTTATTTGAAGCAAAGGCTGTCTGGGCTATAACCGGGAGTTCGGGTCTCAATTCTTTTATTTTCCGGGTTGCTTCATAACCGTTCATATCCGGCATTTTTATATCCATAAGCACCAGGTTAATTTCGGGTGTGTTTTTTACTTGTTCTACCGCTTCTCTTCCGTTTTTCGCCCTTATAAGATTAATGCTGTTATTATCTATAACTTCTTCTATAAGCATGAAGCTGGTTTCATCGTCTTCAGTAACTAAAATTGTTAAGTTGTGTGGTAGCTTGTTTGTGTCTGCTTTTGAAGCTTCATTTGTTTTATCATCTTCTGAAGCCGGTTTTTTAAATGGAATAGTGAAATAAAAAGTGCTTCCTTTACCCGGTGTAGAACGCAGCCATATATCCCCGCCGAGCATTTCAACATAGGCTTTTGAAATACTTAAACCAAGTCCTGCGCCTTCATATTCACGGGATACATCCAGCTCGGCCTGTCGAAACCGGTCGAACATTTTTGCCTGAATTTCAGGGGATATTCCTATGCCTGTATCGCTTACGTAAAACTGAAGGGTTTCATCTTTTTGGATATAACCAAACTCTATCTGCCCTTCTTTGGTATATTTTATTGCATTTTTAATGAGGTTGCTTAAGATTTGATTGAGTTTTGTGGTATCTGTCACTATGAGTGCCTCCGAAGCAGGTAGTGCTGTCTTATGTTTCAGCACGAGGTTTTTTCTTTCAGCTTCGGGCCTGAAAAATATCGCAAGTTCATCTAAGAGTTCATTGACAGCGGTTGTGCTGTATTCTACTTCTGTTTGTTCAGCTTCAATTTTGGCAATGTCGAGCAGATTGTTGATAATCTCAAGCATTCGTTCTCCGCTCTTTCGAATGATATCTATAAATTGCTTTTTCTTGGTCTCTGTCAATTGCGGATTTTTTAACAGGTCTGCAAACCCTAAAATACCATTCATCGGGGTGCGTATTTCGTGGCTCATGTTTGCCAAAAATGCTGATTTTAACCTGTCGCTCTCCTCTGCTTCCTTACGGGCTTTTTCTAATTCCTTGTTGATTTTTTCCAGGTGTTCATTTTTTTCATTCAGCTCTTCATTCAGGGTTTCATATTCTTCATTTTGTGCGGCTATTTGTACATTTTGTTCCTGCAGTCTTTCGTTCAGTTCCCTCAATTGTTTTTCAACTCTTTTTCGTTCGGTAATATCCTCCCCTGAGGTTAGTATGCCAGTAATTTTACCATCATCATTTCGCAGAACGCTGTTATGCCAGAGTATTGTTTTTACTTCCCCTGATTTAGTAATGATAGAGTTTTCAGCTACTTTTTGATCATCTGAGTTTTTATGGATTAAGTCTGTGAATATTTCCCTGACTTGTTCCTGTTCATCTTTTGGCACACATGTTTTCAGCCAGTTTTCACCGATAAGCTCACCCTTTTCATATTCTAACAGCTGATGCCCGCTGTCATTCAAAAGGGTTATGTTTCCTTCTGTATCCGTAGAAAGAATGATCTCGGCTGCTATATCCAGATATTTTTCTGCCGTTTCTTTGCTCTGTTTGAGCGCTTCTTCTGCTTTTAAGCGATCAGTAATGTCGCGTATTAGTCCTATAACTCCCGTGGTGTTAGCATATTCGTCTTCTAAATAAAAGACATTAACTTCAGCTGGAAATACAGAACCATCTTTTCGTTTATGTTGAATAATTTTTAAAAAATCTTTTCCTTTATAATCCTTTAGGGCTTCACCCAATTGTTTGTATTCGTCTTCGTTATTATACAAGAGGATTGTCTTTCGGCCTTTTATTTCCTCAAGTGTATAACCAAATAAATCGGTAAAAGCCGGATTGCAGTCAATTATTTTTCTGTCTTTATCAACAACGAGTATGGCATCTCTGATAGAAGTAAATAAGTCATGGTACTTTTTTTCCTTTGATTCAAGGTCTTTTTCTATTTTTTTACGCTCTTTGATTTCATCTTTTAGCTCACGGGTCCGTTTTCTTACCTGTTGTTTTAGTGTAC
>CAYFRV010000157.1:2864-4718 GCA_964345495.1 uncultured Bacteroidales bacterium
TTGATTTCATCTTTTAGCTCACGGGTCCGTTTTCTTACCTGTTGTTTTAGTGTACGCGACCAAACAAGCGATGCTATAAGAATAATAAAGAGAGGGATAAACACATAAAGCGCATGTCTCAGGAAGTCATTAACCGTATAATCCGGTTCTTCGTAGACCCCAAGATTCTTTGAATAAATATCGTGATACTTGCCTGATCCCTTAATTGCCGAAAGCCCTTCTGTAAATTTTGATAATAATGCTGTATTTCCTTCAGCAACAGCTATGCAGTAATCTGCTGAGTGAACAGGCTCCTTCGTCATAATGAGATTTTCCCAGCCGTGTTTTTCCTTGTAATAGTTTGTCAAGGCTCTTGCAGTAATTGCATAGTCATGTTTCCCATTATGTAATTGCTTTAGAGCTTGTTCCTGTGACTCAACAGGAATAATCTCTTCTTTTAACCCCAAATTCAGAGCACGGTCATGCATAAGGTCACTTTCCTGTACAACGACTGATTTTCCTGAGAGCTCTTTAATGGTTTTTGGTAGCTCAGCATTTTTACGCCCTACGATAACATAAGTAATGTGGGTATGAGCAGGGGTCAGGTCAAACTCTTTGTCTCTCTCAGTTGAATATAACATTCCCTGGATAGCATCAATTTGTCCTTCCTTAAGCTCTTTTCGTATTTCAGCCCATGGCCCAAGGCGAAATGTGATGTTCATTCCCGTTTCTTCAGCAATGGCTTTCATGATCTCTACACTAAAGCCAGAAGGATTACCGTTTTTGTCTTTGTATTCGTAGGGCGGATAGTTATTGTCACCACCAATTATGATTCTCTGTTTGGATTTCTTGTAAGCTTCCAGATTAGTAAACCATTTTGTATGGAGGCGCCGGTATGTGCCGTCTGCATTTACAATCGACAAGCCCTCGTTTAGTAAGCTTAGTAACTTTGAGTTCCCTTCGCTTACAGCAAAGCAAAAGGACTGTTCAAACAGGTCGGTGAGGTCACCTACTATTTTGAGGTTTGTAATCCCTTGTTCTTTCATCAACTGAAGAGCGGTTAATCTTTGTATTACGACAGCATCATGCTGGCCTTCGGATAGTTCGGTTAGTGCACGTTTAAATGTTGTTCGCTGAATTATATCAGCATCCAGCTCTGTTCGGCGGAGAAATTCTTCTGCATTATCTCCTTTCATCACAGCAACTTGTTTCCCTTGCAAGTCATCAAAAGAAGTAATACTATCTTCATCTTCACGGACAACTATAGCGCCGTGCATAGTGAGGTATGGAACAGTGAAATCGTACATTTCCTCACGTTCCGGTGTGCGGCCAACTAGTGGCAGGGCGTCAATTTTATTGTTTACCAGGTCATACCTTAGTTTGTTCCATGGGCCGGTTTTAAATTTCACTTCTATTCCCATTTCCTGTGCTGCTTCGCGAAATAGTTCTACCGAAAATCCGTCGGCTTCCCCCTGCTCGTTTATGAAACAGTAGGGCGGATAATCTATTTCTGAACCCACAAGAAGTGTGTCTGGTATATCTGCCTGGTCTTGCGGGTTTTGAGCGGTTAGGTTTGTGTTAACGAAAGCCAGGAGAAGTAAAAAAATACCACTTATTTGTAAGAAAAATTTAAGCCTGAAGGGTTTATTGATCAGATTGTATGAAGTTTCCATTGTAAGACATTTGTAACCAAATTACACTTTTTGCTTTAAAATTCAAAGTAATGAACCATATCCCTGCCTGAGCAGGCGGGAGGCATAAAAGGACATATAAGAAGAATAAAAACAACACTTATGTATCCTCATGTGCCTAATTTGGTTAAATATTTCAGGTTCTTTTTCAAACTAACTTTTTTTATGAACCATATAAGGCATA
>CAYFRV010000157.1:4818-6715 GCA_964345495.1 uncultured Bacteroidales bacterium
AAATTGTCAGGTTTTAGACATATTGATCCATAATTCCTATCAGGTCATCCGGGTCGATTGGCTTTGCAATGTAATCGTTGGCACCTGCTTTGATGCATTTTTTGCGGTCATCACTCATTGCATAAGCCGTTTGGGCTATGATTTGCACATTTTTGTCCTTTTCACGAATTTTTTCAGTGATTTCAATCCCGCTTGCCCCCGGTAATCTAATATCCATTAATATCAGATCTATGTTTTTGTTTTCCTCATATTCCTGAAACCCTTCTTCACCTGTTTCTTTAAATATAGTTTGTACTCCTGTTGGCTTAAGTATTTCATTTATATATTCCCGGCTTACAGGGTCATCTTCTATGACCAGGATTGTTTTTTCTTCCCAGTTATAAGTCTTGTGTTTTTTGTTTTTTTCTTTTTCCCTCTGTTTTTTCCGTGTTGATTCGTGGGGTATTGTAAAATAAAATGTACTTCCTTTTCCGGGGGTGGATTCTATCTTTAATTCACCTCCGAGTAATTCCGCCAGGTTTTTAGAAATGGTTAAACCAAGGCCGGTTCCGTCGTAGTTTCGAGTACTTGAGTCGTCTATTTGTCTGAAACGCTCGAAAATGTATTTTTTGTTGGATTCAGATATACCGATGCCGGTGTCCTGAATGTAGAATAATAGCGTATCATCGGATTGCTTTGTATATCCAAAAGTTATCTTTCCTTCATCTGTAAATTTAAGCGCATTGCTCAGAAGGTTTACCAGAATTTGCCTCAGCCTTTTCGAATCAGAGACGAGGTAGCTTTCATTGCGATTTAGTCCTTTTTCCAGCTCTATTTGCAAGTGTTCTTTTCCATAACTCTTTTTGTCTGTTTGATAGGTTTCGTATAGTTCATGCAGCATATCGTTTAAGCAGAAGCTTTCGGTGTGAATCGTAAACTGATTTGCTTCTATCTTTGATATATCAACGATGTCGTTAATTATTTGCAATAGGTGTTTGGAACGCGAATGGATGATTTCGAGAAACTTAGACTGTTCCTTTTTTGAATAGTCTGATTCCATCAGCACCTGCGAAAACCCCAGAATACCGTTCATAGGAGTACGAATCTCATGGCTCATATTCGCCAGAAAAGCAGATTTTAATTTGTCGCTTTCTTCGGCCTTCTCCTTGGCCTCTTCCAGTTCCTGCTTCTGCTCTTCGAGCCTTTGATTTATATCCCTTAGCTCTTCATTGGAAACTCTCAATTCCTCCTCTGTTGCCTGTAGTTCTTCATTTTTTTGCTGCAACTCCTTTTCGAAGCGCTTACGTTCAGTGATATCTTGTATAATCCCAAATACCACGTTTCGATCGGGGTTATATTCCCCCACAGAATGGACATCAATAATCTTTTGGTCAGTAGCCCGCTTAATTTGAAATTCTATATCATAGGGTTCACCACCCTTAACAAGTCCCTGAAGCGTATTATCCATAATATTTCGGTATCTTTTGAGGGGAAACTGTTGCACTTCCTGTATCGTTAAATTGGATTTTTGAAGCCCGTAAATTTTTTTGGCTCCTTCCGATGCATACACATTGCCGCTGTTCAGATCGAATTCCCAGTGTCCTATACCTGCAATGTCCTCGCCTTTCTGAAGCCTTATCCGGTTTCTTGTATCTTCAGTGATGTCATGGATCGTTGAATAAATATATTCTTTCCCTTCAATATTGATTTTTCCTGTATAGATTTCTACATCTCTTATCTCACCATTTTTCAAGCGGTGAGGGAAATTGAAATATTTTTTTTGTTCTTTTATTGCCTTCTGCATTTCCTCTTTTATCTGCATTTCCGGCAAATTATTAAGTTGTTGGACATTCATTGAACGCAGTTCATCATTCGAATACCCATAAAACTCCACAGCCTTATTGTTCACATCATAGAT
>CAYFRV010000158.1:0-6670 GCA_964345495.1 uncultured Bacteroidales bacterium
CTTTGCAGCTTCTTCATAATATTCTGCTGCTTTATCCCATTTTTTTACGTTCTGGGCAGCAATTCCGGCGTTATAGATTATAGCCGTATCAATTTGTCCTTCAAAAAGAGGCATATCTGTAACCTTTAGAGCATAATCAAAGTTATTTAACGCTCCTTCAAAATCCTTACTTTTAAAAGACTCTACACCTTCCTGAACAAAATATTGTTTCATCTGGAATAATTGAGCATCGATGCTTCCCTGCACTTTTTCCGCATCTTTCATATTATAGGCTTTTTTATAGTTATCAAAAGCCTTAAAAAGGGGTTTTTCTGCTAAATCCTCTTTTTCACTTTCATACATTTTTTGATAAACATAACCTTTGGCATAATAAGTTTTCGCCCAATCTTTTGTTTCCTCAAGCTCAGTTGCTTTATCAACAGATTTAAGAGCTGTGTCTAACTTTTCGCCTGATTCAGCCCAGGTTATAGCTCGGTTTACATACATTTTATCTCCGCAACTACTAAAAACTAATCCGATGAGTGCTACTAATAAAATGGATGTTAAAAATTTGTTTTTCTTCATTGTATTCATTTTTAGGTTATTTATTCAAGATTTTGCACAAAATTAAAACTTTTTAATAAGTGATCAAATAACAATTTCTTTTTTGAAGCACTTTATGTTATCCAACATTGACCAACATTGATTAAGAACTACTCCTCTCCTGCTCCGGATTCTGCTTCTTTGTTGTCTCCTGTATTTGTGTCAGCTTGATTCTGTTGGTTGTTTTCTGTTCCTTCTTCAACTTCAATTTGGCTGACGGCTGCAATCGAATCATTTTTCCTTAAGTTGATAAGTTTTACTCCTTGCGTTGCCCGGCCTGTAACACGAAGTTCTGAAACAGAAACTCTTATGGTAATTCCACTACGATTTATAATCATAAGATCATTGCTGTCTGACACTCCTTTTATTGCCACCAGTTTCCCGGTTTTCTGGGAGACATTCAATGTTTTTACTCCCTTCCCTCCTCTGTTTGTAGTTCTATAATCTTCTGTATTTGATCTTTTTCCAAATCCTTTTTCCGAAACAACCAGAATATTATCGTCATCTTCTTCAACATATACCATACCTACAACTTCATCTTCATTGCTACTAAGCGTTATACCGCGAACACCGGTTGCAGTTCTGCCTACTGGCCTGACTTTTTGTTCGTTAAATCTTATAGCTTTACCTTCTTTAGTGGCAAGAATAATATCGCTTTTCCCGTTTGTTAGCTTAGCCTCAATTAATTGGTCTCCTTCCCGGATATTAATAGCATTTACGCCTTTTTGCCGGGGGCGGCTGTAGGCTTTAAGCAAGGTTTTCTTCATTATACCTTTCTTCGTGCATAAGAGAATAAAGTTGTTGTTTATATACTCTTCATCTTCCAAAGTGTTAACGTTAATATGCGCTTTAACTTTGTCGTCCGGCGAAATATTAATCAGATTTTGGATTGCCCGGCCTTTTGATCCTTTAGAACCTTCTGGTATTTCATAAACTTTTAACCAGAAACATTTTCCATGTTCGGTAAAAAAGATCATAGTATTATGCATTGAAGCAATAAACATGCGTTCAAGGAAATCTTTATCACGGGTCGAACTACCGCGTACACCAACACCTCCCCGGCCCTGTTTTTTATATTCGGTAACGGGTGTTCTTTTAATATAACCTAAATGAGAAATAGTCACAACAACATCCTCATCGGCATAGAAGTCTTCGGGATTAAAATCACCTGCCTCTTGTTCAATTTGGGTTCTCCTCTCCTCACCATACGTTTCTTTAACTTCAATAAGCTCTTCTTTGATAATTTCCATCCGAAGGGATTCATCTGAAAGAATGCGCTTGTAATACTCGATTTGCTTCATTAGTTCAGCATGCTCCTCCTTCACCTTATCTCTTTCCATTCCTGTCAACTTCTGCAAACGCATTTCCAAAATGGCTTTTGCCTGAAGTTCCGACAGTTCAAATTTACTTATCAGTTCATTCTTTGCAACCTCGGGTGTAGAGGAATTGCGAATGAGGGAAATAATTTCATCCAGATTATCAAGGGCAATCAATAAACCATCAAGTATGTGGGCTCTTGCTTCAGCTTGTCTGAGTTCGTATTGAGTTCTTCTGACAACCACTTCATGCCTGTGTTCTACAAACTTTTCGATCAGGTCTTTTAAGTTCAGCAACTTAGGTCTGCCTTTTACAAGAGCGATATTATTTACGCTGAAACTTGTCTGGAGTTGCGTGTACTTATAAAGTTTGTTAAGGACAATATTTGGAACTGCATCTCTTTTTAGGTCGTATACAATTCTTAAACCATCCCTGTCTGATTCATCATTAATATTACTTATGCCATCAATCTTTTTCTCATTAACTAAATCAGCAGTTTTCCTTATTAACTCGGCCTTATTGACCATGTAAGGCACCTCTGTTACTATTATGCGGTCTTTTCCATTATTATCTGTCTCAATTTCGGCTTTTGCTCGAATATCTATACGACCTCTCCCCGTTTCATAAGCTTCTTTTACTCCTCTTGTTCCATAGATAATGCCACCTGTAGGAAAATCGGGAGCTTTAATGATATCTGCCAATTCATCAATTGGTACTTCTTTATTGTCTATATATTTTACAATTGCATTAATTGTATCAGTTAAATTATGGGGAGGCATATTTGTGGCCATGCCAACTGCTATTCCGGAAGCACCGTTTATTAAAAGAGTTGGTAGCCTTGTAGGCAGTACTGTAGGCTCTTTGAGGGTATCATCAAAATTAAGCTGAAAATCAACTGTTTCTTTGTCTATGTCTTTCAGGGTTTCACTACTTATTTTCTGTAGCCTGGCTTCTGTATAACGCATTGCTGCAGGGCCGTCACCATCCATTGAGCCAAAGTTACCTTGTCCGTCAACAAGGCGGTAACGTAGTGACCAGTGTTGAGCCATACGTACCATTGCCTCATACACAGAAGAATCTCCATGGGGATGATATTTACCCAACACCTCTCCTACAATTCTCGCCGATTTTTTATAGGATTTATTTGAATACAAGCCTAATTCAGACATTCCAAAGAGTACTCTTCTTTGAACTGGCTTCAAACCATCTCTTACATCTGGTAATGCTCTGGAAACTATAACCGACATTGAATAGTCGATGTAGGCTGATTTCATTTCCTCTTCAATATTGACCTTCGTCAATCTTTCATCTAATGCCATGGTTGTTCAATTTGTTTAAATACTAACTAATTAATTAATTTTAAAAAATGCATTCAAAGGTACTAAAATAGATCAATTTTCAGTTGATATAATTGAATAAATTCAATCTTTATTAACAGAATCTGTTTATATTTTCCGTTCAGTTTTTTGTATTTTTGTGTAGTTAAATTTTATACTTGCTGAACAAGACAGAAATTTTATTGTAATAATATAAACTGAATAAGTAAACAATTCGTTTATTTAAATAATTTTAAAAACAAACAGGAAAACAAAAGGAGAAATTTATATATGGATGCAAAATTTTCACAGCGAATAAAGGATGTTCTAACTTATAGCAAAGAAGAAGCTATACGTTTAGGGAACGCTTATATTGGAACAGAACATCTGTTGCTGGGTATGCTGCGTGAAGGAGAAGGTTTGGCGATTGACATACTGGAATCTTTTGAGATCGATCTGATGCACATGAGAAAACTTATAGAAGATCGTATAAAAACAGATGAACAGGCTGTTTCTGATACTGAAAATATACCTTTATATAAGACCGCTGAGCGTGCTTTAAAACTGGTTTATCTTGAAGCAAAATCATTTAGCAGCAGCACGATAAATACCGGCCATTTAATTTTAGCTATTTTAAAAGATGAAAATAGCCTGGTAACCCAGATACTAAGTGAATTTGATGTTGATTATGATGATGTACGAATAGAAATGGAAACAAAACAAAAAGAAACTGAAAACAAAGCAGATTTTGGAGAAGAGGAAGAAGAAGATATTCCATTTAGCGGCGGAGGTAAAAAAGGATCCCAATCCGAATCCAAATCGAAATCAGATACTCCTGTTTTAGATAACTTTGGAATCGATCTGACTAAAGCTGCAGAAGAGAATACATTAGATCCAATTGTAGGGCGTGATAAGGAAATCGAACGACTTGCTCAAATATTAAGTCGCCGAAAAAAGAACAATCCGGTGCTCATTGGAGAACCTGGTGTCGGAAAATCAGCTATTGTTGAAGGACTTTCATTAAGAATTATTCAACGTAAAGTTTCACGTGTTCTGTTTGATAAAAGAGTGGTTACCATTGACCTGGCTTCAATTGTAGCAGGCACCAAATACAGAGGGCAGTTTGAAGAACGCATGAAAGCGATTCTCAATGAATTGGCCAAAAACAATAACATCATTCTCTTCATTGATGAAATTCACACTATTGTGGGAGCTGGTGGAGCAACAGGCTCTCTTGATGCAGCTAACATGTTGAAACCAGCTCTGGCCCGTGGAGAAATTCAAACTATCGGTGCTACGACACTCGATGAATATCGTCAGCACATTGAAAAAGATGGTGCGTTAGAGCGAAGGTTTCAGAAAGTAATGGTTGACCCCACTACTCCGGAAGAAACACTTGAAATTCTCAATAATATTAAAGAACGTTATGAGGACCACCACAATGTGAATTATACTCAGGAAGCGCTTAAAGCTTGTGTAAGTTTGACACAGAGATATATCAGTGAAAAGTATTTGCCTGATAAAGCCATTGATGCAATGGACGAAGCAGGATCAAGAGTTCATATTTCCAATATTGTAGTGCCAAAGCGAATCATTAATCTTGAAAAGGAAATTGAAGAGATTAAACAACAGAAAATTTCTGCTGTAAAAAATCAAAATTTTGAGTCTGCTGCGAATTACAGGGACAAAGAAAAGAAAATGCTTGCAAAGCTGGAGGAAGAAAAAGAAAACTGGGAACAGGAACTGATTAAAAACAGGGAGAACGTTACCGAAGAAGAAGTAGCCGAAGTCGTTGCCATGATGACGGGTGTTCCTGTTCAGCGAATAGCAGAAGCAGAAGGAACACGATTAATGAAAATGAACGAAGAGCTTCAGAAGAATGTTATCGGGCAGGATGAAGCCATTGAAAAAGTAGTAAAATCAATACGAAGGAATCGTGCCGGACTTAAAGATCCAAATAAACCTATTGGTTCATTCATTTTTCTTGGTCCTACAGGAGTTGGAAAAACTCAATTGGCTAAAATTCTTTCACAATATTTATTTGACTCTACTGATAATCTAATCAGGATGGACATGAGTGAGTATATGGAGAAATTCTCCGTTTCACGTCTTGTTGGCGCTCCTCCGGGATATATCGGATATGAAGAAGGTGGTCAGCTTACTGAAAAAGTCAGAAGAAAACCATATTCTGTTGTTCTGCTTGATGAAATTGAAAAAGCACATCCGGATGTATTTCATCTGCTCCTTCAGGTTCTGGATGATGGACAATTGACAGACAGTCTCGGAAGAAAAGTAGACTTCAGAAACACCATTATCATAATGACTTCAAATATCGGAAGTCGCCAATTAAAAGATTTTGGAAAAGGCGTTGGTTTTGAAACAAAGGCAAGTAGCCAATCTGATACCGAACTTGCCAAAGGCGTAATTCAAAAAGCTCTGAAGAAATCTTTTGCTCCGGAGTTCCTAAACAGATTAGATGATGTTATAATCTTTAACCCATTGACTAAGGAGAATATACACGAGATAATTGATATTGAACTTGAAGGTTTATATACGCGTGTTAAGAACTTAGGGTTTAAGATAAATATGACAAATGCAGCCAAAGACTATGTAGCTGATAAAGGATTTGACACTCAATTTGGTGCTCGTCCGCTTAAACGAGCTATACAGAAATACGTAGAGGACCCGATGGCAGAGACTATAATCAAGCATAGTGTTAAAGAAGGAGATTTACTTAAAGTGGATTATGACGAGAAAAATGACAAAATTACTATAGATGTTGAAAAAGCTGATTCTAACACTAAAGAAATAGAAGAAGAATCAAAAACAAAGGATAACCCTGAAAAAAAATCGAATCTTTCAAGTGAAGAACAAAGTGAAAATCAAAATTAAAATTATTTGACATTATGGAAAGAAACAGAGAAAAAGTTACATTTCAGGGAAATCCTGTAACGTTAATTGGTAAAGAAACCAAAAAAGGAGATAATGCTCCTGATTTTACTGTAATTAATAATGAGCTGAAACCTATAAGTTTGTCAGACTTTGATGGAAAGATCAAAATTCTATCGGTTTTTCCTTCTGTAGACACAGGTGTATGTTCAAAGCAAAATCATCGTTTCAATGAAGAAGCTGCAAATTTAAGTGATGATATAGTCATTTTAGCTATTTCTAACGATCTTCCTTTTGCTTTGAGCAGATTTTGCGGTGCTGAAGGAATAGACAAAGTTATTACGCTATCTGATCATAAAGATCTTGATTTTAGCATGAAATATGGCTTTCTAATCGAGGAAATGCGCTTGCTTGCGCGTGGAGTTGTTGTTCTTGATAAGGAAAAAAAAGTTCAACATGTTGAATATGTTCCTGAAATCGGTGAGGAACCCGATTATGAGGCTGCAATTAAAGCTGCAAAAAATATCGGATAAATACTTGACAGTATGTAAAATAATCTAAAAAAA
>CAYFRV010000159.1:0-6651 GCA_964345495.1 uncultured Bacteroidales bacterium
AATTATGGCAACTGAACGATTTGTTGACAGACACATTGGCCCGAGAGATCAGGATATTCAAACGATGCTCAAAAAGGTTGGTGTAGATTCTATAAATGAATTAATTAATAAAACAATCCCAAAGTCTATTCATCTGGATAGGGACATGGGGCTTGAAGAACCGATGAGTGAACACGAATACCTTCAGCACCTGAGAGGTATTGCATCTAAAAATAAGATGTATCGCTCATTTATTGGTTTGGGTTACTATGACACAATCACTCCTTCTGTGATTTTAAGGAATATTCTTGAAAATCCGAGCTGGTATACATCCTATACTCCTTACCAGGCAGAAATAGCCCAGGGAAGACTGGAAGCATTGATTAATTTCCAGAGTGTAGTAATGGAAATGACCGGGATGGGACTTGCAAATGCATCATTGCTGGATGAAGCAACTGCTGCAGCAGAGGCAATGATTATGATGGCAAATCTCCGCAAACGTTCCGCTATTAAGAAAGGTGTAAACACCTTTTTTGTAGATGAAAATATGTTTCCTCAAACCATAGAGGTGCTTAAAACGCGTGCAGAACCTTTAGGAATTGATTTGCAATTTGGTGATTTCAAAGAAACGGAACTCGATGAAAAAGTTTTTGGTGCTGTGGTTCAGTATCCTGCTGGAGATGGGAAATTAGAAGACTACAAAAAGTTTATTGAAAAAGCTCATGACAATGGTAGTCTTGTGGCTGTTGCTGCGGACATTATGAGTCTTGCAATTTTAACACCTCCGGGCGAATGGGGCGCCGATATCGTGTTTGGTTCTACTCAGCGTTTTGGTATACCGATGGGATATGGTGGTCCGCATGCCGCTTATTTTGCAACAAGAGATGAGTACAAGCGAAAAGTGCCGGGCAGAATTATTGGTGTTTCAAAAGATGCACAGGGCAATTATGCTCTGCGGATGGCATTGCAGGTAAGAGAGCAACATATTAAACGTGAACGGGCAACTTCAAATATTTGTACTGCACAGGCATTGTTAGCCAGCATGGCAAGCATGTATGCAGTATATCACGGACCGGAAGGTTTGAAACGGATAGCAAAACACATTCACAGTGCGGCTGGTGTGCTAAATGAAAAATTAAAAGCGCTCGGACTTGAGCAGGAAAATAAGGACTTTTTTGATACATTAAAAATAAAGCTTCCGAAGTCCGTTACGTCTGATGATGTTAAGAAAATTGCATTAGATAATAAATATAATTTCAGGTATTTTGATAAACACACCGTAGGTATTAGTACAGATGAAAAAACCTCTGAAAAAGATATAAATACTATCCTGGAAATTTTTGCCAAAGCAATTGGTAAAGACCCGCTTACAATCGAAGAAATTCCTGAGAAAGAATACTATGATAGTTCTTTTAAGCGCGAGAGCGAGTTTCTTAAAATGGATCTGTTTAATCGCTATCATTCAGAAACAGAAATGATGCGATACATTAAGAAACTTGAGCGAAAGGATTATTCCCTGACTCACTCGATGATATCTTTGGGATCATGCACAATGAAACTAAACGCAGCTACAGAACTGTTTTCTTTGAGCTGGCCGGAGTTTAGCTCATTGCATCCTTATGTTCCGAAAGATCAGGCAGAAGGCTATCTGGAGCTTATAGACGGGCTTGAAGAACAGTTGAAGAGAATAACCGGTTTTTCTGCAATTAGCTTCCAGCCTAATTCCGGCGCTGCGGGCGAACACACCGGCTTAATGACGATTCGTGCCTACCATAAAGACCGGGGTGAAGGTCACAGAAACGTTGTTCTTGTTCCTTCTTCTGCTCATGGAACCAATCCGGCAAGTGGTATAATGGCCGGAATGAAAGTGGTTATTGTGGAGTGTGATGATAAAGGAAATATTGACACTGAAGACATGAAGAAAAAGGCAGAGGAGAATAAAGACAACCTGGCTGCTTTTATGGTGACATATCCTTCAACACATGGTGTTTTCGAGAGTAAGATAAAGGAAATGAACGATATTGTCCACAAAAACGGAGGTATGGTTTATTTCGATGGTGCGAACTTAAATGCACAAATGGGCTTGACAAATCCGGTAATTACCGGAGCGGATGTTGGCCACTTAAACTTACATAAAACTTTTGCCATACCACACGGAGGTGGAGGACCGGGAATGGGACCAATTGGCGCTAATGAAACTTTAGCTCCTTATCTGCCTAATCATCCGTTTTTTGAAGTTGGAGGAGAAAAAGGCTTTGGCCCTGTTGCGGCGGCACCTTTTGGCAGTCCGAGTGTTCTTCCCATTTCTTATGGATTTATCAGAATGCTGGGAGATGAAGGATTGAAAAAAGCAGCAGAAGTTTCTATTTTGAATGCCAATTACATAAAAGCTGCGTTGGAAGACACTTATGGCATTGTTTATAGTGGCGAGACAGGGATGGTTGGTCACGAGATGATTCTTGAATGCCGTCAGTTCAAATCTAAAGCTAATATTACAGAGGCAGATATTGCAAAACGTTTGATGGACTATGGTTTCCATGCCCCGACATTGTCGTTTCCTGTTCATGGAACTTTGATGGTTGAACCAACAGAGAGCGAATCGTTAGAAGAGCTCGACAGGTTTATCGAAGCAATGCTTTCCATTTATGATGAAATACTGGAAGTAGAAGCCGGAAAAGCTGATGCAGAAAACAATGTGCTGAGGAATTCCCCACACACTGCGGAAGTAACTACTTCTGATGAGTGGGACAGACCATATTCAAGAAAGAAAGCAGCTTATCCGTTACCATGGATTAAAGAGAACAAATTCTGGCCTGATGTAAGCCGGATTGATGACGGCTACGGCGACAGAAACCTGATGTGTAGCTGCGCACCGGTACAGGAATACAGGGAAAGCTTGTTTTCATTTAAGGAAGTGGAAGATTAGTAAATCAACAATTTAAGTATAAATTAAAAAGGCTCCCCGGATTCTTCGAGGAGCCTTTTTTTTGATAGGAGCTACCGAATCATAACTCTCTTTATTTCGGTTTGGCCATTCCTGTAGCTTATTTCCAGCAGGTAAACACCACTATTAAGGCTACTTATATCTATAGTAGTCATTGTAGCTTCGGGCTGTTTATATATGGCCACTTTTCCCAGAAGGTTTACCAGTTTTGTTATTTCTATTTCCATGTTACTTTCAACAGTGACCCTTTCAAATGCAGGATTGGGGTAGACTTCTGTTTGTATTCCTGCAACACTGTTTATATTTGTTGAAACAGAGGATAGAGTTACATTTTCAGTGATGTCTGATCCTTCAATCTTAACATCTCCTGTGGCGTCTTCGTAACCTTCTGCTGTAATTGTATAATCGTAACTGCCATTAGGTAGGTCAAAAACCGCTTCTCCATTATTATCTGTTGTTTGGTTACTTATTCCATCAATGTTTACTGTAGCTCCTTCTAACGGATCATCGTTTTCATTGGAGGTGCTGAATGTCAGGCTATAAGTGCTTTCAGTTAAAGTAACATTTTTTGTCAGATTGGCGCCTTCAACGGTAAAGCTTCCTTCATAATCATCATAACCCTCTGCTGCGACACTATAGGAATAATCTCCATTAGGAAGTTCAAATACAGCTTCTCCGTCTCCTCCGGTTTCTTGATTGCCTTCACCGTCAATGATTACTGTAGCCCCTTCAACTGGTTCGGAATTATCATTGGAAACACTGAAAGTTACTATAAATTCACCAAGTGTAATTGTGTCAGTTGTTAATGTTAGTTCTGTAAACTGATCATTGGTTATCAGGCAATAATAAGAAGCTTCTTCACTAACTGTGAGGTCGTTTTCAGCTGTAACTTCAACCAGATTGCCGTCTTTGTACCATGAATAATTATTAGCTGTGCCATCGGTGTTAACTGTTAATGTGTACTGATTCCCGGCTGAGGCGGTGTCAAGTTCTAATACGGTATTCTGTGGATTATATGAATAACCATATATAAAATCCATGTTAACATTTATTCTTTCTAGATCCCCAAAGTCAAAGTAGTTATTATTGACATACAAATAATTTAAATTGGACATGCTTGACATATCGGGCAAATGATTTAATTTATTGTGGTGAATAGAGAGTCTGTATAAATTGGTGAGTGTACCTAATTCATCTGGTAAAGCTCCTGTTAACTGGTTATTTGCAAAATTTGCTTCCCCCAGATTTGTTGAATTAGCTATTTCCGAGGGGATGGTATCACTTAGTGAATTCTCTTCAAGCATTAATGATTCAAGATTGCTAATATTTCCAAGTTCCGGAGGAATAGATCCTGTTAATTGATTCTTTCGTAAGTAAAGATGTTGCAGGTTGGCCAGGTTTCCTATTTCCGGAGGAATTGATCCTGAGAATTCATTTGCGCTCAGATTAAGGTAATCCAGCTTAGTGAGGTTTTCTAATTGTGCCGGAATGGTTCCTGTCAGATTATTATATTGAAAGTATACTTTTTTGAGACCAGAGAGATTCCAGAATTCTTCAGGTATTTCACCGGTTAGGTTACTGCTGTTTTTCTGAATTTCTGTTACCCTGTAATTGTGGGTTGTAATGCCGTGCCATACATTCACTGAGGTGTCTGATAGCCAGTAATCCTGGTAATTCCAGTAATTCCCCCCTGTTGAATCATATAAGGCAACCAGTGCGTTATAATCTTGCTCTATTACCCCATTCTTAAGAGTTCCTGTATATACAGCAGAGCTTTCAAGTGTTAGATCAGGGAATTGACTGTTAATTATTTTACACTGATAAATAGTAGGCACACTGTCTGTTACTGTAATGCTGTTGATAGAGGTTGTATCATAAGGAGTTCCGTCCATCCACCAAATATATTCATTCCCTGTGCCCCCTACATTTACTGTCATGGTAAATTGGTCACCGGTTGAGTTGGTGTCAAGATTAAAAATTGTATCCTGAGGATTATAGGAATAATTTGCAATGGATGACCAGTTGATATTGGCATCTTCCAAATCCTCAAAATCCAGGTAGTTATTGCTTATATAACAAACATCTAAATTTGTCAGGCTGGATAAGTCTGACATCCCGTCAAAATGATTTATCATCAGTTGTAATGTACTCAGGGATGTTAAATTATTCAATTCGACAGGGACAGTACCGCTGAATTGGTTATTATATAAGTGTAGTTCTGTAAGATTTGTCAGATTTCCAATTCCTGACGGAAGCGAGTCTGATAAATTATTGGACGTAAGGTTTAATACTTCGAGGTTCGTCAGGTTTTCAATCTCTGTTGGAATCGATCCCGTTAAATCATTCCGTCCAATACGTAAAGACTCTAAATTAGTTAGATTGCCTAATTCTGAAGGAATGTTTCCCGTCAGATCATTGTCATAAAGGCTTAGATGTGTCAGGTTAGTTAAATTGAATAATTCCGGGATAAGGGTTCCTGATAAATTATTGGATTCAAGATTTAATTGAGTCAGACCTGTCATATTTCCAATTTCCGTAGGAATTGTATCTGTTAGATCACAGTATTGAAGGTTTAAATAAGTAAGGTTGTTTAGGGTCAGTAGCTCTGGAATAATCTCACCACCTATTGGACACATGTAAAGATTTAGGTAACTAAGATTTGTGAGGTTTTCAATTTCAGGAGGTAAAGGGCCGCTTATATTCCGGTTTTTGCGAAGATTTAAGGTATCCAGATTTGTTAAATTCCCTATTGCAGAGGGTATTGAATCGGTTATACTATTATCTTCTAAGTTCAGGTATTCAAGACTGGTAAGATTTCCTATTGCCGGGGGTATTGGGCCTGTTAAATTATTATATTTAAGATTCAGGTAAGTCAGCTTCGTCAGGTTTTGAATCCCGTCAGGGATGGTATCCTGAATATACGCTGCATATAAATTCAAATAGGTTAGTTCTGTAAGGTCCCAGAATTCTTCTGCAAAAGGGGTTTGCGTATTGCTGGATTTCATATTTATTCCTGTCACCCTGTTATTAAGCACAGTAACACCTTCCCAGTCTTTAACAGGTGAATTACTTAACCAGTTATCATTGTATGGCCAGTTTTCGCCATTCATCTTGTTATAGATGGCTACCAGTGCAAGAGAGTCTTCTACTGAGCAGGAGTCTGATTCTGCTGGTTTGCTTTCATTTTCCATGGTTAAAGTTTGGTGACCATAGAGAAAGGTCACTGAAACTATCATGATCATCAGAAGTGTAAAAGTTTTTTTCATGTTGTTGATGTTTAGTGTTTTAGGTGTAAAATATTTGTTTTACTTAAGGGGATTCATATTACTCTAATGCAGTTTAAATAAAGATAGTTAAGGATTTTGAGTTTATTTGCAATTGTTAAATTATCTTTAAAAATATTTATAATACCAATATAAAGCAAGTTATTATAAGGATTATTATTAGCCTTGGAAATTAAATAATAATGGCTGATAAAAATATAATACCTATCAAAATTAATCTGTATTCGTTTTCAACAATTGAAGTTAATTAAAATACTGACAGACAGACCAATTTTCTTAATAAAACAAATACAAAAATCAAGCCGTAAATATCTTAGAGATGGAATACATTGAGCTTTTAAGCGCCTTCTTTTTGATTATTCTCTATGGCATCTTCTATCGCAATTACGAGCATTTCCTGCAACGTATATCCGGCGGCTCGTATTTGCTGAGGGACAATGCTTG
>CAYFRV010000160.1:0-6647 GCA_964345495.1 uncultured Bacteroidales bacterium
AACGCATAGCGCCGGACTTGAACCTATCGGATATTTATTTGGCAACAGCCCGAAAAAAGAATAAAAGCAAGAAAAAAAATAAACAAAAATACCATGCCGAGGCTATTATAGTAGAGACTTTATAAACAACTAAACCACACATCAAAAAAGTTTTTATACTTAAATAAAATTATTATATTTGGTATATCTAAACCAAAAATATTTAAACGTATATCCTTATTAACCGACTGACATACAAAAACTTTCTTCATAACAAGTCGCTAAAAACTTTCAAATCCTTTATTGCTGACGGTTGTTACTACAAAACATACCTTAGCACACCTTTTGATAGTTATTCAGTCATTTATAAAACACAAACAATTCAGAGTAACAACTCAATCGTATAATAAAACAAACCAATTTAAAACCTTAAATAATAACAATTAAGTATCAACTAAAAATGTTTTTATGAAAAAATCAAAATTACTATTTGCACTGCTTTTTACTTTGATGTTTTTGCCGTTTAACCCGGCAATCTCCTCTCAAAGTTTTCAACAAAGCAAGGAAATCCAAAAGGAGAAGAAAGAGTTAACTTCCAGACAGCAAAAAGCAATGGAAGAACATAGAAAACTGGAGGAAAAATATAATGTTAAGCGAGGCCCGAGACCTCCGGTTAATTTAGATGACGTTTCTGAGGATGCCTACAAAAAAGGAGTTCTCAGGATCAAGCTGAAACCATACATGCATGAAGACCTTGATAAAAGGCATATACTTGCAGGTAAGAGTGGTTATGTGAAAACCGGAGTTGGGCCTCTTGATGAGGTTAACAAATCTGTTGGTGCTCAAAAATATATAAGACGCCTTGATAATTTATATGAAGTAAAAAACGCCGGCGTCGTAAAAAAGCATAAAGAAAGACATAAAGCTTGGGGCTTCCACCTGTTGCGCGATATAGAGATCAATTCAAAAACAGATGTGATCGAGGCAGTAAAAAAGTTTAACGCATTAGATGAAGTTGAATATGCTGAGCCTGTCTATAAAAAGAAACTAATTGAGCCACAGAAAACGGAGGGTGAAATAGAGAAAAATAATTCCGATAAAACCGGAAAAGACAACCCAAAGTTTACACCTAATGACCCTGATTATGATAACCAGTATCCATTTCCTTTAATCAATGCACCTGAAGCATGGGAAATTACAACAGGTAACCCGGATGTTGTTGTGGCAATTGTTGACCAGGGAATACAATATGACCATCCGGACCTTGAAGCTAATGTATGGGATGGAATTGGACCTGATGGGGAAAGCACGCAAGGCAACTATCACGGAACACACGTAGGGGGAACTGTAGCGGCAGTTTCAAATAATGGTGAAGGAGTTGCCGGATGTGCCGGAGGTGATGGATCATCAAATTCAGGAGTTAAATTAATGAGCTGTGATATATTTGATGGTAGTGTGGATGTTGAGCAAGCCCAGATTTATGCAGCAGATAATGGCGCAATGATTTCACAAAACAGTTGGGGTTATCAAAATCCTGGAGATTATAATCAAAGCGCATTAGACGGAATCGACTACTTTAACGAAAATGGCGGCGGTGATGCCCTGGATGGCGGTTTGACAATTTTTGCTGCCGGAAATGATGATGACAACGGCGATTGGTACCCTGCATATTATGGGTATGATGATCCCAATACTATGGGAGCTATGGCTGTTGCTTCAACAGACGAAAACGATATAAAATCAGGCTTTTCAAACTATGGCGAATGGGTAGATATTTCCGCTCCGGGTACTGATATTTATAGTACAGGTGATTATGAAGGTACGTGGGATCCGGAATATATACCAGACAGTTACACCTACATGAGTGGAACATCTATGGCCTGTCCGCATGTTTCAGGAATTGCATCTGCTATTGTTTCTATCACACAGGGAATGTTAACCAATGAAGAACTGTGGCAGTTGTTGATAGATAATGTGAAAAATATTGATGGAGATAATTCAGGTTATGAAGGCCAATTAGGTTCTGGTAGGATCGACTTCAAACAGGCTGCCGATGAAGGAGAGGAAATCGCCGGAGGTGTGGATAGTCCTGAAAACTTTGCTGCTGAAGCTACAGGTGAAACTTCAATCGGTCTTTCATGGGATTTAAATGAAAACAATGAAGATATTTTACTTGCCTGGACCAACGAAGGTGAAGATTTTGGTGAACCGGTAGATGGCGACATATACAATGTAGGTGATGTGCTGCCTGGTGGCGGTACTATTGTTTATACCGGTAATAATACAAGTTATTCCCATACCGATCTGACGGCTGCTACAATATATAATTATCGTATCTATTCAATTGCCGGGGAGGATACGGAAGATTACAATGCCGGCGATTATTCTAGTCCCGAAACTGCAAGTACACATACAGATTGTGGAACATACACTCTCCCGTTTAACGAAAATTTTTCAGATGGAGTTCCGCCCATGTGCTGGTTATCCGTTGACGATGACGGAGATGGAGAAGAATGGTTTGCAGGAGGAAGCGATTATGAACCGGTATCAGGAGAGCTTGCAGCCGTTTCTGCCTCATGGTCAAATGAAGATGCTCTGACACCAGATAATTGGCTGATTACTCCGGAACTTGAAGTAAATTCGGACCTTGTAGAAATTACCTACTGGATCAAGGCACAAGACCCGGAATGGACAGAAGAAACATATTCCATTATGGTTTCAGAAACTGGAAATAGTGTCCCGGTTGACTTTACTGAAATTCACAAAGAAACATTAACTTCCGGTGAAGCAGAATGGACTGAAAAGAAAGTTTATATCGAAAATTATAGTGGAAGCACAATTCATATTGCGTTCAGACACTGGGAATCATCAGACCAGTTCCAGATTGTACTGGATGACATCAATATAGAAGAGCTGGATGAAACAACTCCTATTCCCGCTTCAGACCCTTCCCCGTCAAACAACCAGACAGACATAAGCACCGATGAAGAATTGACGTGGACATGGGGAGCAAATACAGAAACTTACGACCTTTGGTTTGGTAAAGCAGGTAATATGACCAAAGTTGTGGAAGGGGCTGATGCAGGCGATGAAGGAACACAAGGGTCTTATGCATATAATGATCTTGAATACATTGCCGGCTATGAATGGAAAGTTGTTTCTTATAACTCCGATGGCATTGAAAACGAAACCCCTGTATGGTCATTTACAACTACATGCGGTATAGTAACTTCTTTCCCTTACACCCAGAATTTCTCAGATGGAGAATTGCCCCAGTGCTGGGAAAATATCGACAATGCAGGAGACGGACAGGTATGGATGTTTAACAACCCTGGAGATAGAACTATAAACACAACTACCGGAGACAATGGATTTGCAATTCTGGATAGCGACAATTATGGTACCGGAGGTTCCCAGGATGCTGACTTAATCTCACCAACCTTCGACTTTACGGAAATGGATAGTATTAATCTCAGCTTTGAACATTATTATAATGACTATGAAAGTGAGGTAGCTACTTTATCTTATTCAACGGACAACGGTTCAACATGGAATGAAATTGAGACATGGAGTGGAGCAGATACGGAAAATGCAGAAACATTTTCACAATACATTTCCAATGAAGTGGCGGGTGAAACAGGCGTTAAATTCAAATGGAACTATACCGGAAGTTATGGCTGGTATTGGGCTATTGACGATATAGAAATCGACGGCACAATGGCACCTACGTATACTGTTACTTTTATTGTTGAGGATGAAGCGAGCAACAATATTGAGAATGCAACAGTTTCTTTAGACAATGAGGAGTTAAACACTGATGCAAATGGTGAAGCAACAATTGGGCTGCCTGATGGAACCCACGATTACACCGTAACCGCAGAGGGCTACGGGAATATAGCCGGTTTGGTTGAAGTAGACGGAGCCGATGTCACTGAAAATGTTGTAATGGCAGAAGGCTGGACAGTAACATTTAATGTGACTGATGAAGAGACAACCGATCCAATCAATGATGCATCCATTGAAATCAATGGTTCCACTATTACTACTGATTCAAATGGTGAAGCAACAATCGACCTGTCCAATGGAACATATTCTTACAGCCTAACCGCAGAGGGTTATTTGGAAGCTGATGGTTCATTGGAGGTAAACAGTGCCGATGTTACTGAAGAGGTTGCAATGACAGAAGCTCCAATATATGAGGTTACTCTGGAAAAACTGCCTGTTGATGGTGGTAATGTAGGTGGAGCAGGAGAATACGAAGTCGGCGATACGGTTACAGTGACAGCAACACCCGCGGAAGGCTATATGTTTGTCAATTGGACAAATTCAGAAGATGCTGTAGAAAGCGAAGAGATGGAATATAATTTTACAATGCCTGAAAATGACGTCACCTTAACCGCTAATTTTAAAGAATTCATTATTGACGAATTTACATGGTCTGAAGGCTTTGAAGAAATCTTCCCTCCGGAATACTGGACGAACAATGATTGGCAGCAAAGCACTTATGGCGACCCACATTCAGGTGAAGAATTTGCCTACAGCAATAACGAGGGCTCAGAACTAATAACTCCACCAATTGCATTACCGGACGAAGGGTTGTATAAATTCTCTTTATGGTCGCGTGCGGAAAGTAGCAGTTATCCTCAAGATATGGATGTATTAATCAGTACAGATGGAGAAAATTTTGATGTTGTTGAAGAAATACGGGATTTTACAAATACAGAATACCAGCAATATGATTATAGCCTTAATAATTATTCCGGAGATACTATACATGTTAAATTTAACGGTCTTTCCGGAACGGGAGGTTTTTCTTATGGTATCCTGGTGGATGACATAATGATTGAAGAAATTGTATCTCATCTAGTCACCTTCGGTGTGCAGGCAGGTAACGGCACGCTAGATGCAACTGTTGACGGAGAAGACATAAACTCAGGCGAGGAAATCGAAGAAGGCTCAGAGGTTAATTTCACAGCAACTCCTGATGCAGATAACCGGGTGAAAGACTGGTTTGTGGATGGTTCTGCTATCGGCTCAACTGACGAAACCTATACGATTTCCGACTTGCAATCGGCAACAGATGTGAAAGTGGAGTTTGAAGAAATTCCTACATACACCCTTACCCTGAATGCTGATCCTGCAGAAGGCGGAACAGTTTCAGGCAGCGGTGATTATCAGGCTGACGAAGAAATAACACTTTCAGCTACAGCTAATGATGGCTACAAATTTGTTAACTGGACTGATGAGGCTGATGCGGTTGTGAGCGAAAATGCAGAATTCGATTACACAACAACAGATGAGGATGTAACGCTCACTGCTAACTTCCAAGAAATCGTAACTTACGAAGTCACCTTTGGCGTAGAAGCAGGTAATGGAATACTAGAAGCCAGCGTTGATGGACAAGACATAAACTCAGGCGATGAAATCGAAGAAGGCTCAGAGGTTAATTTCACGGCAACTCCTGATGCAGATAACCGGGTGAAAGACTGGTTTGTGGATGGTTCTGCTATCGGCTCAACTGACGAAACCTATACGATTTCCGACTTGCAATCGGCAACAGATGTGAAAGTGGAGTTTGAAGAAATTCCAACATACATCCTTACACTAAATGCTGATCCTGCAGAAGGCGGAACAGTTTCAGGCGGCGGTGATTATGAGGCTGAGGAAGAGATAACACTTTCAGCCACGCCTAATGATGGATATGAATTTGAAAACTGGACGAACGAAAATAATGATGTCGTTAGTGAAAATGCAGAATTCAGTTACACAACAACAGATGAAAATGTAACGCTCACTGCCAACTTCGAAGAAATCGTAACTTACGAAGTCATCTTTGGCGTAGAAGTAGGTAATGGAATACTAGAAGCCAGCGTTGATGGACAAGACATAAACTCAGGCGATGAAATCGAAGAAGGCTCAGAGGTTAATTTCACGGCAACTCCTGATGCAGATAACCGGGTGAAAGACTGGTTTGTGGATGGTTCTGCTATCGGCTCAACTGACGAAACCTATACGATTTCCGACTTGCAATCGGCAACAGATGTGAAAGTGGAGTTTGAAGAAATTCCAACATACACACTTACTCTGAATGCTCAACCTGCAGAAGGCGGAACAGTTTCAGGCGGCGGTGATTATAAGGCTGACGAAGAGGTAACGCTTTCAGCCACAGCTAATGACGACTATGAATTTGTTGACTGGACTAATGAAGCTGATGAGGTTGTCAGCGAAAATGCAGAATTCAGTTACACAACAACAGATGAAAATGTAACGCTCACTGCTGAGTTTAACAGTGAAGCCACGACAATTCATCCAACTTTAAAAGACAATGTGGAAATTTATCCAAATCCAACAAAAGGAAAATTGTTTGTTAAAGTAGAGAAAGCTGAAGGAACCATCAGTATTCATAGCCTGACAGGAAACCTAATCACTGAAAAAGCCATCAATGAAGAGGAAGTCACTATTGACCTTTCCGGACTGGCCAACGGAATATACCTGATTGAAATACAAGTTGGAGAAGAAAGAATCACGAAAAAGCTGATAAAGAAATAATGTATCATTAATCAATTCATTAAAAAAGGGCAAATTAACGTTTGCCCTTTTTTAATGTTTACTATGAATTATTAACCAGCAAAGTAATTATCTGAGCTATCAATTCAAATAAAAAAATA
>CAYFRV010000161.1:0-4930 GCA_964345495.1 uncultured Bacteroidales bacterium
ATTTCAGTTCCCTGATTTGATGAAATAGACACAGCAGGATCCAGGGAGGGTAAAACTTCAAAATGCCATGTTGGGGTAAGAACTCTTGAACAACCCGCGGCAGTATCTAAAGCGACCACATTTATACCTACGGAATTGCTGTAATTCAAAGGCCCAAAGGTCATAGAAGTTCCATTACCAACCTCAGAGGCTGTCAATGTATCGCCAGAAGCAGCATTCAACAGGCTATACTCGATGCCTGGCTGGGTATGACTAAAATCAAAATATAAATCTCCGTTATCACAGACAGTATCCTCTCGCAATTCAGCTTTAAGTTTATGTGGAGAGGTTATAAAAGAAGTTTCATTACTGTCCAGGGCTTTATCATAATATCTCAAATCATCTATTGCTCCCTGGAAATAAGCATCAGAAGGATGATTGGAAGCACCCGAAGGAATATCATGGCCTGCGTAGAGCCAATAGCCTGCAATGCTGTCAAGATTGAGGTTCGAGGGATCACTCACTGTTTCTTCTCCTTTTATACGCATTTCTGCATGATCACCGACACTTACGGTAACATGATGCCAGGTGCTATCATCATAAGTGTTTGAACTGACTAATTCCACCGGGGAGCCTGAATTATTCAGGTAAAAATGTAATTTCCCATCATCAGCCAGAAATAGTGTTCTGTCTACTGTTCCTCCCTGACTATATTGATCGTCCGTAAATGTTATCAAGGTTCCTTTATCTCCATTCACAGATTTAAACCAAAGAGAATGCGTAAATTCCTCAGGATTATTGAATTGACTATAAACATGAGTATAAGTAGTAGAATCAATAAATTGTCGGGCCTGCCAGAAATTACCCTCATGGTCATTAATGGGATACCAGTTATAGCTACTAATTCCATACCCGTTTCCACTTACATCCTCTGCATTATCATCCAGAGGAAAATGATACACAAGATTATTCCTGGCCACCGGAATGTTTTGTCCATGATCTACCGGTTGGTCTTTCACCAGAACATCAACCTCATTGGAGGGCAGATGACATGAATTATTGATTATATCGGCATGATAAGTGCCCGATTGAGTTGCTGAATATTGCTGAGCAGTGGCACCTTCAATTTCCGCTCCATTCCGGTTCCAATGGATATCATAAGAAGTTCCTGCAGTCACTTCAAGATCAACCGAACCTCCGCCACAGGCAACTGTATCAGATACCGCTTCAATGGCAGAGGTGTCAGGCGAGGGACTATACTCTACATTAATATGATCAGTCTCTACAGTACAATTATTTTCGGTAATTTTGGCATAATATTCTCCACTGTTTTCAGCATTATAATTCTGTGAGGTTGCACCCGTTATAGCCGAACCATTTTTATACCATTGATAATCGCTGTACCCCCACATAACCGACATGCCGAAAGGTCCATCTCCATTACACCGTTCCGGGGAACTCCAGTACATCAGAGTATCATTGGGGCACTTTTCCGGAAAATCTACCTTAAAACCAAATTCACCACTAAGATCATCTTTGCCATCCACAACAAGGTAATATTCCATTCCAGCTTCCACTTCAAAAGAAGAATTAACGACAGTATCTGTAGTATTCCAAATACTCAGATTAGTAACACAATTTGCATTTTCATTACAAAGTGGAAACACCTGTAATTTCATTTCACCCATGTGTTTCTCAGAAAACTTAACCTCAGCAATACCTGAATTTGAGGGAGTCATCGTATAAATCATTTCGTTCCCCGTAAGATTATAACCGCAACTGTAGTTTTCTATAAGGGAATCCCCGTTTAGGGCTGTGTTATTGAAATACCACTTGCCATCCTCAACGGCAATAGCTGAACTGCAATCCATAGAACCTGTATCCGGTATAGTCACGTTGCCAACGTAATAGTCATCATCAATAGTTTCAGAAACAGAATTCGAAGCATCTGGCAAAGCAATCAGATAGTATGAACCAGGTTCGGGCAATACAGGCATGGTAGCAGTAGTATCTATGTGAGCCTCTTCATCTTTATCGAGCGCAGGGATAGAAGAAGAAGCCAGTAAAAGATCCGAACCATCCAATGTATCATTTTCTGAAAAGTAATATTCCATTTCACAAGTGGATGAAGCGGAATTTCCAATATTTTTAACTGTAGAAGAGAGTTTCACACCTGAAAGGTTACTTTCAATAGCTCCGGGATGAGATTGAACATTTTCCGCTATCAGTTCAGCCTCATCAGTCGGGCATATAACTTCCAGATTACATGTGGCATTTTGAGCTCTGGCTGCATCAAGTACCAGGTAGTATGTATCCGGATTTGAATTGTCATAAATCAAACCATTGGTACCAGTAGCTAATACGGAATCTTTATGCTGATGTGAAAGTAAAATAGCCGAAATCTCTTCATTTTGATTGGTTACCTCGATAGTAATTCGTCCGGGATGGGAGGTAGAAAACTCGTACACCTTCTCCTTTCCAAAAGCATCGATATAGGCGTCGTTATAATTATTCACAACAGATTGCCCCGTAGAAAGATCAACTGAAACTTGTGTTGCACAAGCAATACTGTTTATTCCCGAAAAATCAAGGCCATTAAAATCCGCTGAAGGTTCAACTCCTATAAATGCATCGTTACTACTGGAAAAATCATGTCCTGAAGGAGTGAGATCTCCCATGGAAAAATACCCATCGGCACTACCACCCCAGCCCCAGTTGAAATGAAATTTGCCGGAATCATCGTAACCATCGAGCACAAAGGCGTGGTTTCCACCTGCATAAGGAATCACTCGTCCCTTATCACACTCTTTTCTCATTAATGCTTCCCATTCCGCTAAATCAAATTTATATTTATCGGCTTGTTTGAGATTATCAGTATAGTCAAAATATTCAACAAGTGCATCTCCTAAACTTCGCATATAAGCCCCTGAACCATTGGGCCCGTAATTCATGCTCACCGAAACACCACAATGATACATAAGTTCTTCCACTTCAGTATTGCCACTATTATTTGGCATAGAAGCCCAATCATAAGTAGCAGAAGCAAAATCAGCACACAACTCCCCGTAATCCGAGTGCGTATAACATTTCTGTCCCGTTCCGTGAGTCGGATGCGCATGATATTTCATCACCTGCGCCTGACAAGTGGCAACACAGCCGGCATAAACATGTCCTCCGGGACCATCACTATCAGCAGGGCACATACCATTATACCCATTTCCCTGATTCCATGTAGTGTTTAATAAGGGTGACACCCCTTTGCTATTTTTTGCAGGTTTTTTACGGCTTTTGACCTCTTTCCATTCGGCCTGAGCATTCTTACTCATTTGGATGCCTTTCTTTCGGACTTCTATAATTTGTTTAGCCAGATGATCCATCCATTCTTTGAAGGCAGGTGGCAATTTTGATTTATCCGAAGGCAATCCGCGTTTTGTTGAATATCCCAGTACAGGATCAAATTGTTTCTCGGCAGAGATAATAACAAAACTGTTCTTCTTATTGAAAGTATAATACACGGTTTCCCCGGCTTTTTTCTGAACCTGTGCATTTGAAGCATCAAAACCAATACTTTTCCCTGTTTGGTTATATAACACATTAGATGCATAATCAGCAGCATCTTCAACGCTAACGGTTTGACAATGCAGAATTCCGTTAAAGCTTAAAAAAAAGATAAAAAAGAGTAATATATTTTTCATATAAAAATCTTTAGGTTAGGTTTAGGTTTTACCATTTAACGAACATTTTAACATGGAGTTACAAATTTTAAATTAAGAATCTATAGTCCCGAAATGATAAATGCCTGAAACAGTAAGCTCCAGGCATTTATATTGTGTTTTACGCGTATTAATTATTGCTGTGCATCCAAAGGTTCTGCTCCGGGGCGGCCATGGCAATTTTTATACTTTTTACCACTACCACATGGACAGGGTTCGTTTCTGCCGACCTTTCGTCCTACTTTTACCGGTTCTTTCTTCTGCTGCTCTTCTCCACCGCTGGTTACTGTTTCCGGACGCTTAGTTTCATATTTACTCATGTCTCGCTTTCTTCTTCGCTGAGCTTCCTGAATTTGATCTGCATCCTGAACCGGAATGTGGGCTTTAATAAGCGTAGCAGTAACATCCTTATTTATTTTCTCCAGCATTCCTTTAAAAAGTTCAAAGGCTTCGAATTTGTAGATCAATAAAGGATCTTTCTGTTCATAAGTTGCAGTCTGAACCGATTGCTTAAGATCATCCATTTCCCTGAGGTGCTCTTTCCACGATTCATCGATAGTACTCAATATCACGTTTTTCTGGTATGATTTCACCAGTTCTCTGCCTTCTGTCTCATAAGCTCTTTTTAGGTTGGTAACTACCTGCAGGGTACGAGTTCCGTCTGTAATAGGAACAACTATATTTTCATACTGATGAGAATGTTTCTCGTATACATCCTTTATCACCGGATAAGCCTGTTCAGCAATTGTTTTCTCCTTACGTTTGTAAGCTTCTTTTACAATCTCATGAATTTTATCAACAATGACATCAGCGTTTTCCTTCAGAAACTCTTCTTCAGTTACCGGCGCCTCGATAGATAAAGTTCGGATTAATTCAAATTTGAACCCTTCAAAATCTGAACTGTCCTGGAATTTATCCACAATAATTTCAGAAACATCGCGCATCATGTTCGCAATATCAACGCTGAGCCGTTCCCCAAACAGTGCGTGTTTCCGCTTATCATAAATCACTTCCCTCTGGGAATTCATCACATCGTCGTACTCCAGCAGGCGCTTACGAATGCCAAAGTTGTTCTCTTCCACTTTCTTCTGGGCACGCTCAATGGAATTTGAAATCATCTTATGCTGGATTACTTCGCCTTCTTTCAGCCCCATTTTTGACATTACATTGGCGATTCGATCAGAACCAAACAAACGCATCAGATCGTCTTCAAGCGAAACAAAAAACTGGGAAGAACC
>CAYFRV010000161.1:5030-6614 GCA_964345495.1 uncultured Bacteroidales bacterium
TGTTCATCAACAATCTTAACTTTATTGTCCATTACGACATACTCTTCGTCCTTGTCGAATAAAGTGTAAGCTTTAAGCAGTTGCTGGAGCGTATGAACTCTTTCCGATTTTACTGCATAATCCCTGAGCAATTCATCTTTCTTAGCAATCTTTTCCTGTTCATCCATTTCCTTTTTCTCCAGTTCAGCTAATTCAGAGCCAATATCCGGAAGAATAAAGAAGTTAGGGTCTTCGGTTTTTGCTGTAATCTGATCAAGGCCTTTATCAGTTAGTTCAATGGAATTGTTTTTTTCATCAATAATAAAATACAGATCATCAGTTACTTTATGCATGTGTTTGCTGTTATCCTGCATATAGTAACCTTCTGTTTTCAGCATAAGCGCTTTATTTCCTTCTTCACTCAAAAGTTTAATCAGCGCTTTATTTTTAGGTAGTCCTTTATAAGCTTGTAAAAGAAGGAAACCGCCCTTTTCCCTGTCACCTTCATTAAGTTTTTTCCGGGCTTCTGTAATAATATCATTAACAAGTTTTTTCTGAGCACTTACCAATCCTTCGACTTGTGGTTTCAGGTTCTCAAACTCCTGTGTATCTTCCTGATCAACCGGGCCGGAAATAATCAAAGGAGTTCGGGCATCGTCAATTAATACAGAGTCAACCTCATCAACAATCGAAAAATTATGTTTTCTCTGTACCAGGTCACCGGGATTAATTGCCATATTATCCCGAAGGTAGTCGAAACCAAACTCATTATTCGTTCCATAAGTAATATCCGAATGATAGGCTTTCCGTCTTCCGGGGGAATTGGGATCATACTTATCAATACAATCCACTGACAAACCATGAAATTCATAAAGTGGGCCCATCCATTCCTGGTCACGTTTTGCAAGGTAATTATTTACTGTAACCAGATGTGCACCTCTTCCTGTGAGTGCATTGAGAAACAAGGGTAAAGTAGCGGCCAGAGTTTTACCTTCACCAGTTGCCATTTCAGCAATCCTACCCTGATGCAACACAATACCACCGATTAACTGTACATCATAAGGGACCATATCCCATGTAACTGTATTTCCACCAGCTTCCCATGAATTAAAAAAGGTGGCAACATTACCGTTAATTTCTATATATTCCTTGTTTGCAGCCAATTCCCGGTCAAACTCGTTGGCTGTAACCTCAATCTCTTCATTTTCCTTAAACCGTTTTGCTGTTTCACGCATAATAGCAAACGCTTCAGGCAATATCTCTTCTAATTTCTTCTCCAGTTTCTCATCTATTTTCTTGTCAATCTCATCGATCTCCTTATACAGCCTTTCTTTTTCATCCACATCCGTGTCATCATCCTCAGCTTTTTCCCTGCTCTGATTTTTTTGAGCAACTTCCTCTTCAATATGTGCAGAGATGTCATTCTTCAGATCATCTGACTTTTTTCTTAACTCATCGTGTGAAATTTCATGAAGCTTTGCATACGCTTCATTTATCTGATCTACGATAGGCTGTAATTCTTTTAAATCCCGTTCTTTCTTACTGCCAAATATTTTTGTTAATATTTTTGTTACAATATCCATCTTTTACCTTTTCTTTGTGTTT
>CAYFRV010000162.1:0-3302 GCA_964345495.1 uncultured Bacteroidales bacterium
TTGAACATAATTTAAAGAACAATGTAACTCCAAATTATGGAAAAATCAAATAGAAAAAAATAAAACGATTATGAACCACAGACTTCTAAATTCTCAGAATGCAGACATAGATTTTAATTCATTAACTCATATAGATGTTGAAGAAGCAACAGGAGAAATTATAAATGAGTCTAACAAACGTTTGCAGGAAATTATTTCAGTTTCCAAAAAGGACAGGAGCCGGGAAAACACACTTGAAGCTTACGATAACTTACATAATGAATTGGAGCAAGTACATTCGTTGATTTTTTTACTGGCTTATGTTCATCCTGAGAAAACCATCCGGGATAAATGCCTTCAGAGTATCAATGAGCTGAACCGCTATGTCAATCAACTGAATATGAATGTTGAGCTTTATTCAGCTTTAAAAGAGTATGCAGAAACAGCGGATGCTAAAGGGCAGGATAAAGCAAGTAGAAAATTGTTAAATGATACAATCCGCGACCTTGAGCATAATGGTCTGGGCCTTCCTGAGCAGGAAAGAGAGCAGGTTCGGCAAATACAGGATAAAATCTCTGAGCTTGGCGTTGAATTTGAATCCAATATAAGTAGTTACAACGATGCTTTAATTGTAAGTGAGGCAGAAATCGATGGACTGCCGGAAGATTACAAGTCAGCGCGAAAAATGGAAGACGGGAATTATAAGATCGACCTTTCTTATCCTTCTTATTTTCCTTTTATGAAATATGCAAAATCTTCCGCGGCGCGAAAGAAACTTGCTAAGAAATTTCAGAATATAGCTTCGGATAAAAATCTTGAGGTGCTGAACAAAATGCTTATTGAACGGAAAAAATTATCTAAGGCTCTGGGATATAGTAGTTTTGCTGAATATCAGCTTGAAAACAAAATGGCTAAAATGCCAAAAACGGTTTGGGATTTCCAGGAATCTTTGAAAGCTAAGGTGCAACAAAAATCAAAGAAAGATTATAACGAGTTGTTAGAGATGAAACGCGAATATCTTAATGATCAGAATGTTGATGAGATCGATTCCTGGGATAAAGGTTTTTATTCCACATTGCTGAAAAAAAATAAGTACGAGGTAGATGATGAAAAGGTTAAAGAATATTTTGAGGTAAATCAGGTCATCCGGGGATTGTTTGATATTTCGGAGAAACTGTTTAGTGTTCAGTTTGAAGAGGCTCAGAAACCGAATGTCTGGCATCCTGAAGTGCGGAAGTTTAATGTAAAGGAAAACGGTAAGGTTATCGGGCAGTTTTATTTTGATTTGTATCCACGGGATGATAAGTTTAATCATGCAGCAGTGTTTTCTCTTGTTCCAGGCAAATCTAAGCCTGAAGGTTATCAATCACCTGTTGCTGTCCTGGTGACGAATTTTCCACGTGCAACATCTGAAAAGCCTGCTTTGTTGACGCATTCGGATGTAGTCACTTTATTCCATGAGTTTGGTCACTTATTGCATGATGTTTTAACAAAAGCACCTTATGCTGAACAAGCCGGAACAAATGTAGTCAGAGATTTTGTAGAAGTACCGTCTCAGTTTTTTGAGCATTTGGCCTGGGAGTATGATTCCCTTAAAATTTTCGCAAAGCATTACGAAGATAAATCTGTCCTTCCAAAAGCGCTTTATCAGAAGATGATAGATGCTAAAAATGTGGGTTCAGGCATTTTTACATTGCAACAGATTTTTTACGGCACGATTGATATGACTTTTCATGATGCTTATGACCCGGAAGCAGACTCACGAACAACAACAGATATCGTCCGGGAACTTCAAAATAAAATCACCCCGTTTGAATACATTGAAGATACACATTTTGAAGCTGGTTTCGGCCACTTGTTTGGCTATGCTGCCGGTTATTATGGCTATATGTGGGCAAAAGTATATGCGGATGATTTCTTTTCAGTTTTTTCCCGGGATGGCATTTTGAATCCTCTGGGTGGAGAACAATTTAAGAAAAAGGTGCTGGAAATAGGCTCTTCGGTTGAGGAAGCAGAAACAGCCAAAAACTTTTTAGGACGGGAGGTTGATTATACTGCATTTTTAAAGGATATAGGCCTTAATTCTGAATCTTAAAAATGTTTTTTTGAACATGTGATACCCTTCAATTGTTAGTATTCTGATTGTAAGCTGTTTTGCTCTCAGTCATGCTTGTGTCTTTTTATAATTTCAGTTGACTTGATGTCTCTGAATTTTATTGAAACATTAGTTTATTTGAAGTTTTTATTCTCTAAAATTGATTTATAATTGAATAATTGATAAATTGATGTGTAGTTTATTAATATGAGGAGGGTGTTCTATGAATAATTTTTGGAAAATTTTGTTGAATCAGTTTTTGGTGTTGATTATTGTTTTCGTTCCCCTTTTTTTACAAGCACAAATAGAGGAAAAAAAGACCTTTCCCACCCCTGATTCTCTGCTGAGTAAAGTTGGCCAGGAAAACGTAGATACTTCTTATTCTTTTCAATGGAATGATGACCTTGAGCGCTGGGAAATTTATGGTAGAGATTTACTTTTTTATAATCTGAAGCATAAATTATTTACCCGTATTGCTCAGGTTTGGTCAGCGGAAGATTCTACATGGAAAAACGATGAACGCGATATAAAAGAATATAATGATAATGGAAAATTACATCAGAATCTACATCAGTCGTGGAATGAAGAGGCTGATAATTGGGTGAACCTGGAGCTTAAAACTTTTATTTATAACAGAAGGGGAGAAAAATCAGAAATTCTTTATCAGCAGTGGCGAAAAGCTTTAGGTGAGTGGATTAGCACGGTTCGCTATTTTTTCGAATATAATCGCGACGGTGAAAATATCAGACTTTTAATAAGAAGATATTCTTCTGATAACGATGAATGGTTTAATTATCAACGCTATTTGTTTTCTTATTATAGTGATTATGGTCCCCCAAATGAAGCAATAGTGGAAAGATGGAACAGAAGCCAGGAAACATGGAGGAGAGCTGGCAAATATTTAATGAGGTATAATTTCCGCGGGAAAAAGACAAGAGAAACAAGGGCTACATGGAATAGCAGTTCTAAAGAGTGGGTGAATGGTGTGAGGTTTCTGTTCTCTTATGATAAAAAATTAAAGACCCGGCGGATTGAGCAAATGTGGAATTCCAGTTCAGAGCAATGGCAAAATGCTGTTAAATATACTTATTCCTATGATGAGAAAGATGAACTAAAAGAGGAACAAAAATATCGCTGGAATACCGACCAACAAAAGTGGATTTTAGTGCGTAGAATGAGATATGCTCAGGACAAGTCGGAATCCATTAACACAGAAGAATAATGGTGG
>CAYFRV010000162.1:3402-6587 GCA_964345495.1 uncultured Bacteroidales bacterium
ACTTAAAATTTCATTCACCCTATGGAAAAACGATTTATTTTAATTCTTGCATTTTTTCTCTTGTATTCCATACAATCTTTTTCTCAACCCGGCAACGGCGTTATAAAAGGCAACGTCTATAATCCGAAAAATAATGAACCCGTCCCTTTTGCAAATGTGATCATTCACAAAACTCAAATTGGTTCTACTACAGATTATGACGGCAATTTTAAATTCACCGGCGTTGAACCTGGTTATGTGAAACTTGAGGTTTCCTCTGTAGGCTATGAAACAAAGGTCACAGAATCTTTTATGGTTACTAACGCAAAACCTGCTTTTATTGAAATTGCTTTGAATGAAAAAACGGAACAAATAGAGGAAGTAGTGATAAAAGCTTCTCCTTTTCGCCTGGAAAAAGAGTCTCCTGTATCCTTAAGAAGAATCGGAGTTGAACAAATCGAAAAAAGCCCTGGTGCAAATCGCGATATTTCCAGAGTTATTCAATCTTTTCCGGGAGTTGCTTCTTCGGTATCTTTCCGGAATGACGTGATCGTTCGCGGAGGAGGACCAAGTGAAAATACGTTTTATCTTGATGGCGTTGAAATTCCAAATATTAATCATTTTTCAACACAGGGAGCTTCCGGCGGTCCGGTTGGAATAATTAATACAGATTTTATTCGTGAAGTTGAATTTTACTCCGGTGCATTTCCCGCAAATCGTGGAGGAGCCCTCAGTTCTGTGCTTGAGTTTGATCAAATCAATGGAAATAGTGATAACTTGGAAGTTCAGGGGGCTATTGGTGCATCCGAAGCCTCACTTACTTTTGACGGGCCTATTAGCGACAATACAACTTTCATCTTCTCAGCACGCCGTTCTTATTTGCAACTTTTGTTCAAATTGTTTGAATTACCGTTCTTGCCCACTTTTAATGATTTTCAGTTTAAAACAAAAACCAAATTCGACCAAAAAAATGAATTGACTTTGATTGGGTTGGGAGCTATAGATAATTTTGAGCTGAATAAAGATGCTGACGATACCGAATCGCAACGTTATATTTTGGATTACATACCGGTGAACGAACAGAATAATTATACGGTTGGTGCTGTTTACAAGCATTATAGAGAGAACAGTTATGATACTTATGTGCTAAGCAGAAATTTCCTGGATAACCGTTCTTATAAATACCAGGACAATATTGAAGTGGATTCACTTAAGACGTTGGATTATCGTTCGCAGGAAGCGGAAACTAAATTTCGGTATGAAAACACCACCCGGACGAATGGATACAAAATCAATACGGGTATTGGACTGCAATATATAAATTATTCAAACCAAACATTCAGAAAAACATTCCGGAGCGGGCAACCTGTTACAATTGACTATGATTCTGATCTGAATTTGTTTCAGTGGAATCTTTTCGGGCAGGTGAGTAAAAGCTTTTTTAAGGAAAAACTGGATTTGTCATTGGGTTTTCGGTCAGATGCCAATAATTATTCCGAAAGCATGAATAATTTATTGGATCAATTTTCTCCGCGGTTTTCCTTGTCTTATAAGTTTATTCCAAAGTGGTCTTTTAATTTTAATACCGGCAGATACTATCAATTGCCGCCTTATACTACTTTAGGTTATAGCACCCCGGATGGGGATTTGATAAATAAACAAAATGGCTTGAAATACATTTCCGCCGATCATATAGTAGCTGGTTTCCAATATCTTCCAAATGAAGAATCAAAAATTTCATTGGAAGGATTTTATAAGAACTACAATGATTACCCTTTTTCTCTGGAGGATAGCATTTCTCTTGCTAATAAAGGTGCTGATTTTGGCAGCTATGGCGATGAAGAAGTGCTTTCGATAGCCGAAGGAAGAGCTTATGGAATGGAGCTTTTAGTGAGGCATCAGGATTTATGGGGATTTAATCTTGTAATGTCTTATACGCTTGTCAGAAGTGAATTCAGAGAATTTGATGAAAATCTTAAGCTCAAAGACAATTACATTCCTTCTTCATGGGACAATCAACACCTGTTGACTCTCACAGCTTCCAGGAGTTTTAAGAATAACTGGGATCTGGGTTTCAGATGGCGTTATGTTGGAGGAACCCCATACACCCCGCTGGATGTTGAGAAATCCTCAAATATTTCTGCCTGGAATGCAAGAGGAAGAGGATATTTGGATTATAACCGCTATAATGAAAATCGCCTGAATCCATTTCATCAGTTGGACCTACGGGTGGATAAACAGTTCTTTTTTGATAAGTGGACGCTTATGCTGTATCTTGATGTTCAGAATGTTTATAGTTTTACTGCTGATGAACCACCAAAACTTGTTCAAAGAACCAATGATGATGGTAATCCTGTAATTGACCCTGATAATCCTGATGAATATGAGTTAAAGAGGCTTGAAGTTGAAGAATCAGGAAATGTGCTGCCCTCAGTTGGCATTATAGTAGAATTTTAATATTAAACTAACAGACTATTATGGATACGAAACGACTCTTTCTTTTTATAGTAATTACTTTCTTTACAATTATGCACAGCTTGTCTGGGCAGGAAATTAGTAAAAGAAGTAATGTGCAGAAACTCACAACCAATAATGAAAAAAATGGGATTCCAATTGAGATTGTTTTTGAAAAAGGTATAGAACATTACTATCCTTTGATGGCTGTTTGGGTTGAAGATACATCAGGCCAATATATTCACCCTCTCTATGTTGCTGAATCTATAGCCAGAGGAAAGTTCAGGCATGCAAAGTATGAACAGGGAGAGTGGAAACCGGACCGGAAATTAATTCCTTCTGCTTTGCCCTACTGGAGTCACAGACAAACAGATGTTTCTAATGACAGTATCTTTTTACCTACGCCCGAACGTCCATTGGCAGATGCTTACACGGGAGCGACTCCAACGAATAGTTTTGTATTAAAGACGGTTGTTGAACCTTTGGCCGGCGATGTGTTTAATGTACTTTTTGAAATCAATCAATCATGGGACTGGAATGAATATTGGTATAACAGCAAATATCCCGGGAATAAAGAATATCTGAAGTCTGCACAACCTGCTTTAGTTTATCGGGCTACTATTAATGTAAATGATCAGAAACGAAAATATAAAATGAAACCGGTGGGCCACAGTCACCCGTACGGAGCTGATGGGGAATTATATGAAGATATTTCTACTTTAACCACTGCTTTAAAAATCGCTGACCGTATT
>CAYFRV010000163.1:0-6521 GCA_964345495.1 uncultured Bacteroidales bacterium
ATGGTTATGAGTTTAATTCTAATCTAAGAATTCTGAAATAAGACACTCGCACTGTATTTTGTGTTCGTTTTTTAAGTTTTTAAGACACATCCTGATATTCCCATTTTGCTGTTAATAGGTCAGGTTTTGTTTTTCTCGTAATATTTACAATACTCTTTTATTCCACACTCATGACATTTGGGATTTCTTGCGGTGCAGACATATCTGCCATGTAAAATTAACCAATGATGTGCTTTCGGGATTAACTCTTCAGGTATATATTGAATGAGTTGATTTTCAGCCTGCAGAGGATTTTTTGCATTGTGAGTTAATCCAATTCTTTCGGACACTCTGAATACATGGGTGTCTACAGCCATTGCCGGTTTATTATATATCACTGAGGCTATTACATTGGCTGATTTTCTGCCTACTCCCGGGAGTTTTTGTAATTCGGTTATATTATCCGGAACAACACCATTGAATTCAGAAATAAGTGAATTTGCCATTCCTACCAGGTGTTTGGCTTTATTATTTGGGTAGGAGCAGCTTTTAATGTATTCGTAAACTTCTGATATTTCCGCGTTAGCTAAATCTTCAGGGGTCGGGAATTTTTCCAGAAGGGGAGGGGTAAGTTGATTTACTCTTTTGTCGGTACATTGCGCAGATAGAATGACGGCTACAATGAGTTCATAAGGATTTTGATGTTTGAGTTCTGTTTCTGCTATCGGGTGATTGGTTTTAAAATATTCTAATACCTTTTGATATCTTTCTTTTCGTGTCATCTTATTGTTTTCAATGGTTTTAGTTCATGGGGACTGTAAAATAGAAGGTTGTTCCTTTGCTGATTTCAGACTCAAACCATATTTTTCCTCCTAAAATTTCTACAAACGATTTAGCAATGGTAAGGCCCAGTCCAATTCCCCCGTAATTTCTTGTTAATCCTCCTTCTCCCTGAATAAAGCTATTGAAGATTTTTTCTTTTTGAGCTGGGGATATTCCGATACCTGTGTCTGTTACGAAAAATCTGATGTAATCATCTTCTTTCCGGTAACCAAAATATATTTCACCTTCGTCAGTGAATTTCAGTGAGTTTTCGATTAATGCAAGTAGAATTCTTCTTAATTTATAAGGATCTGTGTGAACAATAAATTCATTTTCTTCTTTAGTATCTGTATAAAGCTTAAGGTTTCCGTTATCCTGATAACTTTTATCGAAAAAGAACATTTTTTTTAGTTCAAGAAGAATCGAATTTACATTGACCTTTTCTTTTATTACTTGTATTTGCCGGGTTTTAATTTTTGCAATATCTAATATATCATCGATGGTATTCAAAAGCGTTTTTGCATTTTTTTCAATCATTTGATGGTATTTGATCCTGTCACTTTGTTGGGTGGTGTTTTCGGCTATTATTGAGCTGAACCCCATGATGCCGTTTAGTGGAGTTCGGATTTCATGTGACATATTTCGCAGGAATTGATCTTTCAACTGTTCGGACTCTTCTGTTTTTGCTTTTGCTTTTTCCAGTTCTTCGTTTAATTTCAGCAGCTTATCTTTTTGGTTTTCAACTTCAATATTTTTTTTCTGAAGATGTTTTCTGATCTTCCTGCCATTAATGAACATTATGGTAAGTATTACAGCAAGAATGGCAATTAAAGCTAAAATGATGATTAATAAACGATTCGTGGTTTTCTGATTTTCAATTTGATTTTTTTGTCTTTTATTAATCTCATTTTGCATGTTTAATTCATGCTGTATTTTCTCTGCTTTGATGATTTCATTTATATTATAGGATTTTTTATATAGATGTTGGTGTTTTTGTAAAAAGTCAAAGGCTTTATTATATTTTTCAGCTTTGTTATAGGTTCTGTAAAGGCCTTTATAACTTAACATCAGTTCTTTTTCTGTTCCTTTTTCCTGTGCAAGTCTCCTGGCTTTATGAAAGTATTCTTCTGCTTTTGAAATGTTATTTTTATAAAAGTGTAAATTCCCCATGCCGACATAAGTTCTGCAAAGTCCAATGTTATCGTTAGCAATTTTATTATGTTCCCGCGCTTTTTTTAAAAACTCTTCGGTTTTATTAGGTTGATCTTTGTCTAAATGTATATTTGCCATTGATACAAATGAGCGTCCGGCCTCCCTGTTTTTTCCGCTTTCAATTTCGATTTTACTGCCTTTATGATAATAATCGAGCGCTTTTTCAAGCTCACCCTTTTCGTAATATAATCTTCCCAGGTTTGCATAAACTGTACCTGAATAACTTTTTGAGCCAAGCTTTTCCGATAGTTTTAAAGCTTTAGAGTAATACTTTTCACCCAGGTCATAGTTTCCAAGTTGAGTGTATGTAAGGCCGAAAACGTTATAGAGAAATTTTATTCTGTTAGAATCAGCATGTTCAATGTTTCGTTCAGCTTCCATCAGGAATGAAAGCGCTCTGCTGTAGTTTCCTTTTAACCAATAGCAATAGGCAGTGAATGGAAGATATTGATCAAAATACTTGTTGTAGTTAATTTTTTCTGCAATATCCCAGCCTTTTTCTACATATTTAATAGCGGAATCCAATATGCCTATATCTTCATAGTTTTGACTAATATGCCAGTAAGCATTGGCTAATTCCTTCTTGCGCTTTATTTGTTTTTTATTGATACGCTGTTTTAATTTATGTATGATGGAGTCTGAAATCGTATCTTCTTTTGAAATTTTAGAAGAAAGCGTGTCTTGTTTCTTTTGATATTGCTGCCCGCACAACTCACTAAAACTTAAAACAAAAATTAAGCTGAAGAATATAAACGTATTAACCCATTTTTTCAGGTAAGTCATGTCTTTATTTTTAATCATCCGCCATATTATTATTTTGTGTTGAAAGCGTATATTATGGATTTTTAATTTGGATTTTTTGATATCAAACCGTTTACTACGAAGATAAAAAATTATTTATAATTGCTTTTAAATATACGAATTTTGTAATGTTTTAGGCACTATATATTTTATACCTTTGCAAAAATATAAATAATTCAATCAGTATTATTGGGGATAAATCATGATTAGTTACTTACAGGTAGAAAATATATCAAAATCTTTTGGTGATTTAGTTTTGTTTGAAGATCTTTCTTTTGGCATTGCCAAAGAACAGAAAGTTGCATTCATTGCAAAGAATGGAACAGGAAAAACCACGCTTCTGAACATTATTGCAGGTGAAGATACGCCGGATTCAGGAGATATCATTTTCCGTAATAATATTGAGGTGGGTTATCTCCCACAAGAACCGAAACTTAATCCGGATGATTCCATTTTTGCTTCAATTTTTTCATCTCCTAATGAATTGATCAAAGCAGTGCGAAATTATGAAGAAGCATTAAAGTCGGGGGATCAGGAAAAACTAGCTGAAACCCTGGAACAGATGGATCGAATGGAAGCCTGGGATTATGAGGTAAAAATTAAGCAAATTCTTACACAACTTCAGATTCAGGAGTATGAAAAGCCTGTTAAACAACTTTCCGGTGGAGAGAAGAAGCGGGTTGCACTTGCCAAAGTTCTCATTAAAGAGCCCGATTTTCTTATTCTGGATGAGCCAACTAACCACCTGGATCTGGATATGATCGAATGGCTGGAAGATTACCTTAAAAATTCATCTGTAACATTATTTATGGTCACTCACGACCGCTATTTTTTAGACAGAGTATGCAATGATATACTTGAACTGGATCAGTCTTCCATTTTTCGATATAAAGGAAATTATTCATACTTTTTGAAAAAAAGAGCAGAAAGGATAGAAAACAAGGAAGCGGAAATTGAAAAGGCAAAAAACCAGTTACGAAAAGAAGAAGATTGGGTGAAACGCATGCCGAAGGCCAGGGGAACCAAAGCAAAATACAGAATTGATAAATACCATGAATTAAAAGATGTAGCCGCTCAAAAACGGGATGATGAAGAGCTTGAAGTAAATATGGAATCCTCCCGAATGGGAAAGAAGATATTGAATCTTCATCATTTGAGTAAATCTTATGGAGAACAGCTTTTAATTAACGATTTTACGTATAAGTTTAATAGATTTGAAAAGGTTGGAATTGTTGGCCCGAATGGTTGTGGTAAAACTACATTCCTGAATTTAATCGCCAACCTGGAATCCCCCGATTCTGGTTCTATTGAAATGGGAGAAACATTAAAGATTGGATACTATAAACAGGAGGGAATACAGTTTAATGAAGAACAGCGGGTAATTGATATTGTACGGGAGATTTCGGATTCCATAAAAATGAGTGATGGTAGAGAACTCACGGCTAAACAATTTCTCCGTTATTTTCTCTTTGATGATAAGATGCAGTATGTCAGGGTAGCAAAACTAAGCGGGGGAGAAAAACGCCGCTTATATCTTATGACAGTGCTGATGCATAAACCCAACTTTTTGATCCTCGATGAGCCTACAAATGATCTGGACATTATGACTCTGAATGTACTTGAGGATTATCTATCCAGATTTAATGGCTGTGTGGTTATTGTTTCCCACGATCGTTATTTTATGGACAATATAGTCGATCATTTGTTTGTATTTCCGGGTTCAGATGATGGAAAAATTAAGGATTTTCCCGGAACATATACTCAATACAGGAACCGTATCAGGGAAGAATTATCAGGAGAAAAACAGCAAAAAAAATCAAAACCCTCAAAAAATCAATCCAATGAGAAACCCAAAAAGAAAAAAACAGTTTCATATAAATTGAAGCAGGAATATAAAGATTTGAGCAAGGAGATTGAGGAACTTGAGAAGGAAAAAAAGCAATTGGAAGAAGAGATTGCAAATGGTACGCTTGATAATCAGGAAATGGTAGAGAAATCAAATAGGATAGGGGAGGTTATGGAATTGTTGGATACTAAGACAGAACGATGGTTTGAATTAAGTGAGCAGATTGAATCAGAGTAAACATTTATTATGGAAAAGAAAATAAATGATCTTCGGGAGCGCGAGAAGGAATTGCAATGTATCTATAAAGTGCATGAAGCGCTGAAGGATGAGGAAACTCCTTTGAGAAATGTCTTGAAACAAGCTATAGATCAAATACCCGATGGATGGCAATATCCGGGGTTATGTATAGTTAAGCTGGAGATAGATGATTTTCATATAACGACTAATCATTTCTTTGAAACAAATATTTTTCAATCGGCTGATATAATTGTGGATGACAATATCGCAGGAAAAATTTTTGTTTATTATTCAAAAGAACCGCCAAAAGATCAATCTGAACCCTGTTTTTTACCCGAAGAGAAACATCTTTTGAATAACATTGCCTGTCAAATAGCCCAGGCAGTCTTTATCAGGCGTTTGAAGAAAACCATGGATTTTATGGAAACCGCTTCACCACATCAATCTTTTCAGGAAGGCTTGTTGCGTTCTGATTCGGATCAGCATTGGCGCTGGAGGTTTCAGACGGCAGAGATGATTGCGGAAAAGACTGATTTTGAATATTTTGGTGTAAAAAACATATATTTAATTGGAAGCGTAAAAGATGCTAAGGCAGGACCTATGAGTGATATTGACCTGCTTATCCATGTTACAGGCAATAGTAGAAAAGAAGAGTTGTTAAAAGAATGGATAGCCGGATGGGGTTATGCTTTAGCCCAGATAAATTATAACAAAACGGGTTATTTAATAGATGGAAGTTTAATCGACTTGCATCTTATTCATAGTGAAGAGATTCAGAATAAAACCAATAGTTTTGCTGCAATGATAGGCAGCGTAAATAACTCAGCACGGTTAATTAAATAAGTTATGGATTGTATCTTCGTTTCAGACCTTCATGGAAAAAAACACCTGTATAAAAAATTGTTTGATGAGATTCAAAGAAAAGAGCCTGAAATTGTACTGATTGGAGGAGATTTATTTCCGCATGGTTATTTTTTAGATCAATTGGAGGAGGAAAATTTTTTAACGGATTTCTTAGTTTCTGAATTCTCTCATTTGAAAGAGCTAATGAAAGAAAAGTACCCTTGGGTGTTGCTTATTTTAGGGAATGACGATTTAAGATCTAATGAAACGGAAATTGATGAAATAGGGAAATCATCGGGTCTATGGCATTATCTTCATAATCGTAAAATTGAATTTGGCAAGCACGTGTTTTATGGATATTCTTTTATACCGCCCACTCCTTTCGGTTTGAAAGATTGGGAAAAATATGATGTGTCCCGTTTCGTTGACCCCGGGTGTAGTCACCCCTACGAAGGCAAGCGTACTGTTAATCCCGATTATGATCCTGAGTACTCAAATATAAAAGAGGATCTGGATTATTTGACAGAAGGTGAGGATTTATCAAAGGCTATTTTCCTGTTTCATTCGCCACCCTATAATACGCCTCTTGATCGTGCAGGTCTGGATGGCCAAATGATTGATCATGTGCCCGTGGATGTTCATGTAGGCAGCATTGCCATTCAAAGATTTATAGAGGAAAAACAACCGTTACTTACGCTCCACGGGCATATTCACGAAGCATATTCAATTACCGGAGAATGGAGAACAAAAATAGGCAGTACACACGCCTTCAATGCCTCCA
>CAYFRV010000164.1:0-6465 GCA_964345495.1 uncultured Bacteroidales bacterium
CCCCATCCCGGTCCGGCTAGAAACCATGGCGGAACTTCCCCGGAAAGCCGCTCAATCACAAAATTTGGGTTTAATTTTTCAATAAACTGAATCACAAAATCAATATACTCATCCAGTTCAAACATGGTGAATTCCTTAGGATGGTTTTGATAATCATGTGCCAACCGCGTATCACGAATGATCTGCAACTGATGAAATTTAACCGTATCCAGTGGAAGCTGGGATAGGGGAAGCGTTTCTGCTAACATATCTTCTTTGGTTTCCCCGGGTAATCCAAAAATGACATGTGCACCTGTTCTTATGCCTTTTGCTGCAGTTTTTTCAATAGCCAGGATCGAATCTTCTACTGTATGGCCTCTGTTAATTCTTTCAAGCGTACTGTTATAAAAAGACTCTACCCCATATTCGAGCATTATGTAGTAGTCTTTTGCCAATGAGGCAAAGTAATCCAGTTTTTCATCATCTATGCAATCGGGGCGGGTTCCGATAACCAGTCCCGTTATCTCCGGAAATTTTAATGCCTGGTTGTATATTTTACGCAGGTCATTGAGCGAAGCATAAGTATTGGAATAGGCCTGAAAATAAGCAAGATACTTGTTTGCTTTTCGGTAGCGTGTTTTGTGAAATTCTATTCCTTCTTCAATTTGCTGTTCTATCGATTTCTGAGAATTGCAATAAGAAGGATTAAAAGCATCGTTATTGCAGTATGTACAGCCACCCCGGCCTTTAGTTCCGTCACGGTTCGGACAGGTAAAGCCTGCATCGATTGTTACTTTCTGAACCCGCTCACCAAATATCTTTTTAAAATAATTGCTGTAAGCGTTAAATCGCTTGTTATCTCCCCACTGATAGCTCATAATCATTCATTAATTGATACATTCACTATTTCCATTTGACTTACATACCAAATTACTCCCTTTGGATTTGGGTAACCCATCTGTTTAATTTTTTTCAGGTAATCTTTTATCTTATTGCTGTATTTTTTTTGCTTTTTGTCGCCAAACTTGTAATCCATCACGATAGTTTCATTGTTGCTCATCATCACCCGGTCGGGACGCTGCCATTTTCCGGAAGGCAAAAGTATGTCCCTTTCTGTGTACACTTCCCATTTATCCGAAAAAAATCGACTAACTCTTTCATCTTCCACAAGATTTTTGATTCGGTGCTCCAGGTCGGCTTTTTCATCATGGTTGATTTTTCCTTCCAGATAAATCTTTTCAACTGCTGAAGGAACATCCTTTGGCTGATGAATATATTCAAAAACCTGGTGCATAAGTTTTCCTTTATCTATATTTCCATCAAACAAATCCGGGGAATCATTGAAATACGCTTCATGATTGTAATTCAGTTTAAGTTTAGGAATTTTTTCATATACCGGGTAGTTTTCAAGTAACAAATGTTCTTCCTGAAATTCGGTTTTTTCAGAAATGCGTTTTAATTCGCCCCACTCAAAAATGAGTTCTTCACTATTCCAGAAGTTATCAATGTCATCAATTTGTGGTTTTTCTTCACTATTTTGAATATTCATTTGTTTATAATTTTCCATGATGAAGTGCATAAGTTCTCCAACTGTGTTTACCCCATCTTTTTTCTTATAATCAAACTCATCTTCTTTATTTTTCAGGATAGGTATGTAACAGATCAAAATTTCTTCTGCTCGTGTTGTGGCTACGTATAGTAAATTTAAATTGTCCACATAATTGTGAAATTGTTCTGTGTAGTAATCTTCAGCAAAAGTGGTATCGGCCAGGTCTTTCTTATAATTGACAGGAACGTATTGCAGTTGGTCAATACCCTCTTCTTTTGGCCGGGGCCACAAATAATTCTTCTTTGAACCTGAGGATGAAGGGTCAATTTCCCAATTGCAAAAGGGAAGAACAACAGCCTTAAATTCTAGTCCTTTAGCTTTGTGAATAGTGACAATGCGAATTGCATTGTAGTTTTCCGGCAGTTGTAGTTTTTCCTTGTAGCCTTTCTCATCCCACCAATCCAGAAACGTATTTAAATCAGCTGCATATCTTCTGGAAAAATTCAGTATCATATTTTGAAATGCCTGTAAATAGGTTACTTCACCCTTCAGAGCATCAATGCTAAAAAGAAAAATCAATTGTTCCGTCAGTTCATAAAGGGGCATTTTTTTCAATTCGTTTTCACGCCTATAAAATGGCTCAGGCAGGAATCGGTAAAATTCTTCTTCCGACTGACTTTTGAATAATTCATGAACTTTATCCGCTTCAATATCCTTTTGTAAAATTTGTTTTTGATAGGTTTCTACCAGGAATGCTTTATTTATTGGATCTTCAGGAGTTGTAAAATATCGGAAAATTGCAAGCAGAAATTTTACACTTTCAGCATTGGCGATAAAAAGCGAATCGTTTGATATCACATCGTATTTATAGCCTGATGAAGGGTTGCTGTTATTTTTATGATCCAGAAGTGCGCTGGCCAGCTCCTGGCCTTCACTGTTTTTTCTGACAATAATTGCAATGTCATTAAGGTCATATCCTTTATCCTGCAATAACTCAATATCCCGGATAACCTTGTGTTTTACCTGGTCTCTTATTTCGTTTTTTTCTTCTCTTTTTTGAGGGAAAAACTTTGTATAAACGTATCCTCCTTGCTTTTGAAATGGAATTCCCTGTTTTACATCGCTATATGCATTTATAAGTTTATTTTCCCAGGGGTTTTCCAGTTTTTTTTCATTAATGTTTCCGTTGAATTGATTCTGCAAAGCCAACGGAGCATAGGAAAATATTGTGTTGTTAAAGGCAATAATGTTTTCCGTGCTGCGGTAATTGTAATCAAGGTGCATTATATCAGGTTCGTACGAATTGAAATCTTTTGTAACCTCATCGGACAAAATTTTCCAGTCGCTATTTCTCCAACGGTAAATGGATTGTTTAACATCGCCCACCAGCAGGTTTTTCCCATTCTCTGATAAACTGTTTGTGATAAGCGGTTTAAAATTTTCCCATTGAAACCGTGAAGTATCCTGAAATTCATCAATCAGGAAATGATGAAATATACTTCCGGTTTTTTCGTAGATGAAGGGCGTATCGTTTTTATCGATAATCTTTCTTAGCAAATCCGAAGCATCCGAAATGAGAAATAAATTTTTTTCTCTGCAATACGCATCCGTTTTTTTCTGGATATCTACCAGAATTCCAAGAACAAAAACATTATTGTATATTTCTTTCACCGACTTGTAACGAGGATAATGGGTTTCATAAAATGAAACAGCTTCTTTTAAAGTGTTTGTTAAGTCGTTATTAATGCCTGAAATCTGTTGCTTCGTATTTTTATCGGCAGAAGAAGCAGCCCATTTGTTTGTATCTTCCAGCACCTTGTAGCAATATGAATTCGGAGCAAATTTCGATTTTTTTGCCAGCTGGTAGAAATGGTTTGCCGGACCCTTTTTTTTATAGTAAAAGTCGTTTATAGACAGCTGGTTGCTTTCAATAATCTGTATGCCTTTTTTACCAATGGCAGCTAATGAATTTTCAAAATAACCGATTTCTTTTGTGAGGAGTTTAATATAGTCTTTTAGTTTGTTTTTATCTTTCACGTTTTCTCTCAGTTCAAGGCTCAGCTCTTTAACGTGTTCTTTCGAAAGCTCATCTGCCAAATCCTTAATCGAATCCCTGAAATTCCAACTTTTTCCTTCCTGCATGCGGGAGTATGCAAAATCCACCAGCCAGTCCTTTAATTGACTGTCCTCTTCGGTATCTAGCAGGAGCTGATCGATAACATAATTTAAAATCTCTGTGTTATCGGTTTCTAATGTGTACCCTGACTGCAGTCCCATTTCCCTGGCAAACGTCCGTATTACCCGCTGGAAAAAGTGGTCGATTGTGTTTACTGAGAAACGCGAGTAATCATGTAATATGTATCGCAGTGCTTTTTGAGCCGTAGAATGAATTTGTTGATCATTAAGCCCAAAAGTTTCTTTAATTGAAGTATAGTATTTAGAAGATTGGTCTTTTGAAAGGCTGCTTAATTCTTTAATAATACGATCCTTCATTTCACCGGTAGCCTTGTTGGTAAAGGTAACAGCTAAAATATTTTTGTAACCGGCAGGATTACTAAAAAGCATGAAAAGGTATTGCTCTGTAAGTTTAAATGTTTTTCCTGAACCGGCTGAGGCTTTGTATATAGATAATTCCGACATATTCCTTTATTTAACATGTAAAAATATAACAAAATCATGGAGAATATATCACGATAAATATCTCATTTTTTTAGTTCTGAAATTAAAAAAGCCGGGCCCTTAATGGCCCGACTTAATTGCGATCTACCTGAAAATGTAACCTAAATCTTTCTTTAATATAACCTTGCTATTAGATTGTAAATGAACTTCTGTTGAGCATCCAGTCTTTGATAGAACCAAAGTCTCTTATCTCTTCAGTTTTGAAGCATTTTCTTTTCATCATCCAGTCTTCTAATTCATTGTTATCTTTAATCTGAAAATTGGATCTGTCCAACATCCAACTTTCAAGTGGATGTTGATCATTATTCTCTGGGTTGTTTTCAATTTCAAAATCGCCATTGATCATCCAGCTTTCTAGAGGATGCCCTTCAGTTGCTTTAGTTTCATTTTGCGTTTCAGACACTGAAAAGTTCTCTTTTTCCAACATCCATTGCTCCAATTCAATGCGTTCCGTCCGGTTTGATGTTTCATTTTCTCCTTCTCCGCCTCCTGCGAAAAGTGCACTGTCTGTATTATTGTTAGCAGTTGCAGAATATGCAAATAAGCTAATGATTAAAGTATAGGTTAGTAAGCGAATTGTGTTTAAAATGTTTTGTGTCCTCATATTATATACTCCTTTTTTTTGTTTTGATTAGTTTTTGCAAATTTAATAAATTATATTTATTTAGACTAATTTTAAATAATATATTGTAAATTTCCATCCTTTTCATTTTGCACAACAAAGAATCGTTATTTTTGTTCACTATGAAATTAGAGTTCACAGAGTACAATTATCCGGGCTTAAATAATTAAATTTGTGAAACATTCACTTTTAAAAAGGAATAAAATGAGACATACTACATTCTTTCTATTGCTGACATTACTGACATTGCCTTATATAAGTACGGGTAATACATTTGAAAATAAAGAAAATAACGACGAGGGACACAGAATTGAAGTTACAATAAACGGCCTTAAGAATACCGATTTGTATCTTGGTTTTCATTATGGAAATAAACAGTTTTTGAAAGACACCATTCGATTAGATGAAAATGGGAGCGGAGTGTTTCAGGGAGATGAGAAACTTGACCAGGGAATCTATTTGGTTATAACACCTTCAAAAAAATATTTTGAAATCCTTGTTGGCAGGGATCAGCATTATAGCCTGGAGACAAATACAAGTAATTTCATGGAAAATTTGAAATTCGAGGGTTCAAAAATTAATGATGCCTTCAATGAGTATCAGAAATTCATGAAAGAAAAAAATCAACTTTCCCGGAAATACCAGAAAAGATTAAAAGCGAATAAGGAAAATTCTGATTCCACGGAGATATTGGAACAAAAACTTAATGAACTGGATAAAGAGGTAAAAGCGAAATGGGATACTTTCATAGAAGAGAATCCGAACAGCATGCTTTCCGTAGTAATTAAAGCCATGAAAAGTCCTGAAGTACCGGATTTTGAAGTTCCGGAGGATGCTGAAAATAAAGATTCTATTAAATGGGCAAAAAGATATAATTTTCATAAGAATCACTATTTTGATCATATTGATTTATCAGATGAGCGGCTTGTCAGAACACCAATTCTACATAATAAAATAAAGCACTATTTTGACAATGTACTTATTCAGCAACCCGATTCAATAATCCCCGAAGTTGATAAAGTTTTAGGCAAGGCCATGGAAAATGATGAAACTTTCGAATACATCGGTCGTTTTTTAATTAATCATTACCAGAAAAGTGATATTATGGGAATGGATAAGGTGTTCGTTCATATCGCCGAAAATTATTATCTGTCAGGAGATGCTCATTGGATAGACTCTTCTTCTCAGGATAAGCTGGAAGAAAGGGTACAAAAAATTAAACCCAATCTTATAGGCAAAGTAGCGCCTGATATGAAATTGCCTAACATGGAAGGAAGCCATTCAAGACTTCATGATATAGAAAGCGATTATACCATTGTATATTTCTGGGAACCTGGTTGCAGTTATTGTAAAAAAGTTAGTCCAAAAATTTACGATCTTTATAATTCATACGACCGCAGCCAACTTGAAGTCTATGCTGTATATACCCAGGTTGACAGGGAAGCATGGAAAAAATATATAAATAACAAGGGATTTGACTGGATAAATGTTTACGATCCTTATAATACGAGCAATTTTAGAAGGAAATACGATATTTACAGTACCCCCACAATATATCTATTGAATAAGGATAAAGAAATTGTAGCCAAGCGAATTAGCCATCAGGCGTTAAAACAAATGTTGAAACAGAAGATAG
>CAYFRV010000165.1:0-3881 GCA_964345495.1 uncultured Bacteroidales bacterium
TGTTTAGGGGTTTAGTTGTTTAGACAATTACTATTTCTTTGTGCTAATAGCCAATAGCCAACAGCTAACAGCCTACTAATCATTAGAATACTGATGGCAATTTTAAAATTTACCTCTACTTCTGGATTTGTCTACATAATTTTTCTCAGTTAACTGTTATCAAACATATTAATTTATGTTATGCTTTTGAAGCGTATTGGATTGAATAACGTAGCATAACGTAGCATTAGATTGTTAGATTAAAACAGATTGCTAATTCAGTTGTAATTAAATATTATTTAATTTGTGAATAATTATTTAATTTTACGCAAAATTTATATCAGATTGAATGCATACAATAGGTGACAGGATAAAGAAAAGACGCGAATATCTAAATATAAATTCCTATGATTTAGCCAATTCAATTGGTGTTTCTTCAAGTTTAATTTCTCAGATAGAGCGTGCCAAGGCATTTCCTTCTATTTTAACCTTAATGAAGATTGCAGAATACCTTCAAACCACAGTGGGTGAGTTAATCGGGGAGTATGAATCGTTAGTGGCAAATCCGTTATTAAAAGTAAAAGATCGAAAATTCGTAAAAAAGAATGAGAAGGGTGCGCGTTTGTATTTATTATCTCATCACGATCCGAAAAAGGAAATGGAAACATTCATTATTGAATTTGATAAAAAAGCAGATTCAACAAATATAATGACCAGCAGAAATCCCAGACAGGAATTCTGTTATGTTTTAAAGGGAAAAATGAGGGTTATGCTTAATACAACGGAATATACAATGGAACAAGGGGATAGTTTTTATTTTAATTCCAGCCAGTATCATCTTTTTGCAAATACCGGCGAGGAAAGTGCCAGAATGCTGTGGATTGTTAATGAATAATTATTAATAAAGTAAAATAATTAAAACGGAATAAACTATGGAACAAACAAAAAATGCAATTTCGGAACTTGAAAAGTCCGAATTTCAGGAGGCTATAAAAAATACATTGAAACGGTACGATTTTTCAGAAACAACATATTCTATAATTGAAAAAGAAAATCTTTTACCAACGGGTTTACTTCAGAGGTTACAGATGAATTATCCCCAATACGCCGGTATTATAAGAGACAGCGAAAAAATTTTCACATCAAAAAAACAGTATGCCGGTCTAAAGGGTTTCAGAGAAATTGTTTCCATTCTGAAAGATAATGGAATTGATATTGGCTATATTGAAGAAAGGGAACTCTTTATTAAGATATACCGTTTCATGGCTACAAGGCATGTTCTGAATGCAATTGACTGGAATGATTTTAACAATGACTCACTATTCCAGTTGGTATTTCCGCAGCCTGACATGATAGACAAGAAGACTATAGAAGCCTACAAGAACGCCGAAACGGAAGAAAAAAGGCAGAAGCTGATTGATGATTACATCAGAAGCAACACCAACCCGCACGATGGGAAACAACAATTAAATAAACCCTGGTATGAAGACGAAGAGGGGGAATTAGAAATCCTTGAAGGCAGTCAGCATAAATATCCCCAGTGTCAGCTGATTTTTGATAAAACAACCCAGAGCTGCTTTGCCTTTTGTACCTATTGTTTCCGTCATGCGCAGGTAAGAGGCGATGAAGACATGTTCAGCCAGGAGGATATTCAGCCTGTCCATGAATATTTAAAAAAGCATAAGGAAGTTACCGACATTCTGATTACAGGTGGCGATGGCGGATATATGCCTTATGACAGGTTGCGCGAATATCTGATGCCTATTGTTGAAGATAAGGAGCTTGCTCACATAAAAACCGTAAGAATTGGTACCAGGGCATTGACATACTATCCGGAATTTGTTTTAGGAGAAGATTATACAAAATACCTTGAGCTGTTTAATCACTTGGTAGACAGCGGTGTTCAGATTGCCTGGATGGCTCATTTTTCTACCCCGCGTGAAATATTAAACCTTCCCTCTATTGCAGCTACAAAAAGGCTTGAGGCTTATGGCGTAACTGTTAAGAGCCAGAGTCCTATTATGCACCATATCAGTTTGTTCACTGACGAGAACGGCAAGGTAGATGTGGACAAATCCGCACAGAACTGGATCGACCTTGCGAATATCTTCGCTATGCTGCGCATTGGCTTCCATTCTATGTACCTTGCACGTCCGACAGGTGAGCATCACTACTTTTCCGTTCCCGTAGCAGAAATCGATAAGGTATTTAGCAAGATTTACCGTTCGCTTCCATCCCTTAATCGTCCATCACGTTATATTACACAGACTTCCTCTGCTGGTAAAGTTTCCATCATTGGAACAACTGAAGTAAATGGAGAAAAGGTCTTTGTCCTTAAATTTAATGAGGCAAGAAATATGGAATGGATGGATAAAGTATTCCTTGCAAAATACAACGAAGAAGAAATTACGATTGAAAATCTGGAGCCTTACGAAGGCGAAAAATTCTTCTTTGAAGATGAATTACAGCAAATTGAAGAGGAGAAGACAGAAAAGCTTTCCAAGAAAATGAAAGAGAAAAACTTAAACCAATAATAATGATCAACAAAATCGAACAATCCATTTTTGATGCAGTCAATGATGTAAAAGACGGATCGGTAGTTATGATCAGTGGTTTTGGCGAAGCGGGAAGTCCGATTGAACTTATTCATGCATTGATTGATCAGGGCGCTAAAGACCTTACCATAGTCAGCAACAACACAGGCAGCGGACATGTTGGAATAGCTTCTTTAATTGAACACAAGAGAGTCCGCAAAATGATATGTAGCTTTCCCAGGTCCACCAATTCAGTTGTTTTCCCTGAACTCTATTCAAAGGGCGAAATAGAACTGGAATTGGTGCCGCAGGGTACTTTAGCCGAAAGAATACGCGCCGGAGGAGCAGGTATTCCGGCTTTTTATACACCTACTTCCGTAAATACCCCACTGGAAAAAGGTAAAGAGAAGCGGGAATTTGATGGAAAACCGCATGTTATGGAGTATGGAATTAAAGCGGATTTTTCTTTAGTGAAATGTGAAGCCGCTGATCGATACGGGAACCTGATCTATAATAAAACAGCCCGGAATTTCGGACCGATTATGTGTACAGCGGCTGAGAACACAGTCGTTCAGGCCAGGAGAGTGGCAGAGCTGGGTGAGCTGGACCCGGAAGCGGTCGTCACCCCGGGAATTTTCGTTCAAAGAGTTGTGGAAATCAACAATCCGGTAGATGAATCAAAACTTGTTGCAGAAAATTGGAGGTACCCATGGTAAAAGAAAATAACAACCAAGAATGGTCAAAAGGCGAAATGGCCAACAATGTGGCTTTAGACATTCCTGACGGCGCTTATGTAAACCTTGGAATAGGCCTGCCGGAACTAGTTGCCGATTATGTCCCGGAAGGACGGGAAGTCATTTATCACACCGAAAACGGTTTGTTGGGAATGGGACCCGTACCTGAGGAAGGGAAAGAAGATCCCGAGCTTATCAATGCCGGTAAAAAATATGTTACAGCCATAGAAGGCGCATGTTATTTTCATCACGCCGATAGCTTCACGATGATCAGGGGAAGGCATATCGATATTTGCGTGCTTGGAGCTTATGAAGTATCTGAAAATGGAGATATAGCCAACTGGTCTACCGGAAAACCGGGCGCCGTACCTGCAGTCGGTGGCGCTATGGATTTAGTGGCCGGTGTAAAGAATATTTTTGTTATTACAAAGCATGTAACAAAGAACGGGGACCCAAAGATTGTTCAAAATTGTAAGTTTCCACTTACCGGCAAGGGAGTTGTGAAACGTATCTATACGAACTATGCCATTCTGGATGTTACCGAGGACGGTCTGGAAGTGAAAAAACTTGCCCCGGGTATTAGTTTTGATTATTTAAAGGAGAATACAGAAGCAAAATTAATAATGCCTTAAAT
>CAYFRV010000165.1:3981-6449 GCA_964345495.1 uncultured Bacteroidales bacterium
ATACCCGGCGGCGTAAGTAGAAACACGGTGTTTCACAGACCTTTTCCGCATTACGTCCAGCAGGCCTCAGGTTGCTACGTGACCGATATAGATGGAGTTGAAAGGATAGATTTTGCCAATAATATGGCCTCCCTGATTCATGGGCACGCATTTCCTCCTATCGTTGAAGGAGTTACTGAGCAGGTAAAAAGAGGAACCGCTTTTACTATAGCTACCGAGGCTGAATTAGACTTTGCACAGCTACTTTGTAACCGGGCTCCGGGATTTGAAAAAATACGGTTTGTTAATTCGGGTACAGAAGCAGTAATGGCCATGATTAAAGCTTCCCGTGCATTCACCGGGAAAGAAAAGATTGCTAAAGCTGAAGGAGCCTATCATGGCACATACGATTTTGCCGAAGTGAGCCAGAAGGCCAAACCCGAAAACTGGGGAGCTATCGATAAGCCCAACAGCGTGCCTGTTGCATCCGGAACACCGCAGAGTGTTCTCAATGATGTGGTTGTTTTTCCTTACAATGACATTGAAAGAACAATAAACATACTCAACGAGCATAAAGATGAAATTGCTTGTGTCTTAATTGACCCGGTTCCGCACAGAGTAGGACTGGTTCGGGGAAATGATGAGTTCATCGAAGCGCTGTATAAATGGACGCGTGAAAACAATGCTTTACTTGCTTTCGATGAAGTGGTGACTTTCCGTGTCAACTATTCCGGTGCACAGGAAGAATATACAGTGAAACCGGATCTCACCGCATTAGGAAAAATAATAGGAGGAGGGTTTCCGGTCGGAGCATTTACAGGACGCTCAGATATTATGAAGATACTCGATCCGCATGAGAAAAATCTTTTATTCCCGCATTCGGGAACATTCTCAGCAAATCCTGTTACCATGACAGCCGGACGAATTGCCATGGAGCACTTCGACAAACAGGCTGTTGAAGATATAAATGCCCTGACACAAAAGGCATTTGATCAGATATCTGAAGCCATCAGAATGGCAGATGTTCCTATGTCGATTACAGGGGCAGGTTCAATGTTCCGTTTGCATCTGAGGGCAGAGCCTCCAACGACATATCGTGAGGCTTATCAAACCAAAGAAGCCGAAGCGTTAATTACAAAGATGCTGGATTACCTTTTCTACGAAGAAAAGCTCATGATGATCAATACCCTGGCATGCATGTTTTCAACTGTGATGACACAGAAAGAAGTGGATATCTTGTCAGATGCAATGTTAAGAATGTTTAAGCAGTTTAAACCCGAAATCGAACAAGTTCAAAAATAATTTAAAAAGAGAAATATGAAAGACGTTTATATATGTGATGCCTTCAGAACACCGGTAGGAAAATATGGTCGTTCCTTAGCTCCGGTGAGAACAGATGATCTCGCAGCACTTGTTTTGAAAGAAATGAAAAATAAACATTCCAATGTCAACTGGGATGAATTGGATGATGTGTTTATGGGATGTTCAAACCAGGCTGGTGAAGACAACCGAAACGTGGCGCGTATGGCCCTGTTGCTGGCCGAGTACTCAGAAACCATCCCGGGAATGACGCTTAACAGACTTTGCGGCTCGGGAATGGATGCGGTAGGAACTGCAGCCAGGGCCATAAAGACAGATGAAGCTGATCTTATTGTTGCAGGAGGAGTGGAAAGTATGTCACGTGCTCCTTTTGTGATGGGAAAAGCGACCACAGGATTTGACAGAAAACATCAGCTTGAGGATACTACCATTGGCTGGCGGTTTGTGAATCCCAGGATGAATAAATTGTATGGAACGGAATCCATGATTGAAACGGCCGAGAATATAGCCACAGATTATAACATCAACCGGGAAGACCAGGATGAGTTTGCTCTGTCCAGCCAGGAAAAGGCATGGAAAGCACAAGACTCAGGACTTCTTGGAAAAGAAATCATTCCGGTGACTATTCCGCAGCGAAAAGGTGATCCAATCGTAGTGGAACATGATGAGCACCCCAGGAGAAACACCTCTTTGGAAAAGCTAGCTGCCTTAAAACCGGTGGTTCATGCAGAAGGTACCGTAACTGCAGGCAATGCATCAGGCGTTAATGATGGCGCTGCTGCTTTAATCGTTGCATCGGAAGATGCTGTTAAAAAATACGGTCTGACACCCAAAGCGAAAATTCTGGGAATGAGTACCGCAGGAGTTCCTCCCAGAATCATGGGAATGGGTCCGGTTCCGGCAACCAACAAACTCCTGAAAAAGCTAAACATGAGCCTGGATCAAATGGATATCATTGAACTAAACGAAGCCTTTGCAGCGCAATCACTTGCTTGCTTACGCGAAATGGGACTTGAAGACAATGACCCAAGGGTGAATCAATTAGGCGGAGCCATTGCCTTAGGTCATCCGTTGGGAATGAGCGGTGCCCGATTAGTAACAACTGCATTTCATCAGCTTCAGAGAGATTCTGCTGCGAAAAAAGCGCTTTGCACGATGTGTATTGGTGT
>CAYFRV010000166.1:0-4028 GCA_964345495.1 uncultured Bacteroidales bacterium
GTCTGTTGACAGGTTGGAAGGGTTGCCATTAGGGTAAAACGCTTCTTTATGATTGGATAAACGATACAATTTACAACCCTATTCTGTAAAAAGACGCGTAAAAAGCCGCCCTTGCAATCAGTTCAGAAATGAGGAAAAAAGCAAACGGCAGGTAGTAAACAAGTTTCATATTCGTTAACCTGCCTTTTTTAACAATTACATACAACAGCGAAATGGCGCCAAGCAAAAGAGTTAGCCAGCGTGTTAACATGAAGAAGGTATCAGGAGGTTGTGGCTCAAAAGCTACATTCCCTTCTGCTGCAGTGTGACCTAAAAACAGCTCGTTAATGACAATGATTGCAATAGCTATCAGTGTGATCAAAGACAGTATTTTGGTTTTGTTGCCCGTGTGGATCTCATTTTTAATTTTAACTCCGTAGTGAAAAGATAGCCCCAGGACAAAAGCAGAGCCAATGAGCAGGGCAGTTGAATAAAATTCGATTATGGTGGATACGCTATTCCATGGCGGCACAGTAGGTATAATATACAATTTTGACATGGAATAAACCATGATGACACCAACTATGGTTGTAATCAGTATAAAAACTCTGTAATAGTTAATATCCGGGTTTTTAAAATATAGAATAAGATTGACCAGTACAAGGCAAAACAAAAACAGGGACACGAAAAATATTTCTCTGCTAAGCCATGATGTTTCCAGGTTACTTAAAGCATAAACTGCATTCACCGGGTTGTTAAGATGAAGAAACGACAGAATTAATGCAATCAGCATAAGTCCTGCTGCAAAATAGAGGGTGGTTTGGTTTAGTTTGGCATACTCGTTTAGTTTTTTTGCAAACACAAAAGGTAAAACAGCAATCATAATGCCAACAGCCAATTGAGAAATTGTAGTAAAGAAGACGAGTGACCATTCAGTGTTAAGCATTTTTTACCTCCTCCTTGTTTATAATTTTCCAGCCTTTTGATTCCCCGGCGGAAGGATGTTTTTTTATAATAATTGATGGATTCGTGTGATGTACCGGTGGCAATGGAAAGATGTTATCATGCTTGCCGTACTTTCGTTCCAGCTCATCCAGATCCCCTACTTCCAGTACCCTCATTGGGCATGCTGCAACACAAGCGGGCTCTTTGCCTTCTGCAAGATAATCATAGCAGAGCGTACATTTTGTCATAACCCCTTTTTCTTTATCAAGACTCAAAGCATCATAAGGACAAGCCCATTCGCAATATTGACAGCCCATACATTTGCTTTCATCTATTAAAACCACCCCTTCCCCGGTTTTGTATATTGCTTTATTCGGACAGGACTTCATGCAAATAGGATCCTTGCAGTGATTGCAGGCTAAGGAAACATTATATGCTCCAATATTGGAAATCCATGTTTGGCCATCCTGAATCCAGTCTCCTCCACATACTTCATAAACCTTCCTCCATTTTATGGAATTATTGAGGTTATGCTTGTCTTTGCATGCGATCTGGCAGGTTTTGCAGCCAGAACATCGCGATGAATCAAAATAGAAGGCTTTTTGTTTTGTCATCTGTTTACGCTTTTACTTTTTCAACTTCGACCATAATTGTGTGCTGAGCATTTCCAAATGCTAAGGGTGTCCATTTATGAGATGTCAGCACATTCACATTTCCACGCCTGTCTATACCGTTTTTATCGGGTTTCCACCAGGCTCCTTGTGGTATATCCACCACCCCGGGTATGATTTTAGGAGTTAGCCGGCAGGGCATGATAATTTTACCCCGGTCGTTATATATCAATATCTTTTCACCGTCTTGTATTCCTCTTTTTTCGGCATCTAGCGGATTCATGAACACTCTTTGAGGGAATGCCTCCTCCAGCCAGTCGATGCCATCATGTGTAGAGTGTACCCTGGGCATGTAATGATGCCCCAGTGCCTGCAGTGGATACTTTTTACTCTCACTTCCAAACGGACTTTCCCATTCCTGAATATATTTAGGCACAGCCGGTATTTCTGCCGGTTTATTCATATCAAACAAAGGTTTTGAAAAAAGCTCAATCTTACCGGTTGGCGTATTCAGGGAATGCTTTTCGGGATCTTTTCGAAAATCGTCGAGCGCGATGGCCGGGTTTTTAACGGGTGTTGAATAAACCCCTTCGTTTTCTTCCCTGAATTTATCAATTTTGGGCACTTCCGGGAAACGTGTTTTTCTATAAACTCCCAGCGCCCATACGATCCAGTCTTTCTCGCTTCTGTTTTGCGTGTATTCCTCTTCTATACCAAGCTTTTGTGCCAGTTCAGCACAAATTTGATAATCGCTTTTGGTTTCATTAGGCGGTTCCGATATTTGTGGGTTTAGAATTACCTCATCCCCGTACTTCCAGCCATCCTGTAAGCCCCATACTTCCAGTTGGGTGCAAACAGGAAGTACCAGGTCGGCAAAACGAGCTGAGGGTGTCATGAACTGGTCCTGTACAGCAATGAACTCCACAAGGCTTTCATCTTTGAGGATTTCCGTGGTTCTGTTCACATCAGCATGTTGATTCACCAAAGTATTAGAGGCAACAGCCCAGATAAGTTTAATGTTATTGTCCAGTTTTTCAGCACCTGCCACGCCATCTTCTTTTGTCATTTCTTTGCCTCGTATAATGGCTTCAGTCCATAGAAACACTGGAATTCGGGCCTTAATGGGATTCTTCCCTGTTGGAAAAACATTCCAGAAAGGTCCGCCATCATCTGCCTGCAAGCCCAGTCCGCTGGCCCATCCTCCCGGGATTCCTACGTTACCTGTGATTGAAGCCAGAACACAGCCGGCGAGGACAGGTTGCTCTCCATAGGCCCGTCTTTGCATTCCATAGCCCTGGTATAGCATCGCTGGTTTGGTTTTAGCAAATTCCCGGGCTATTCTTTTAATCGTCTTTTGAGGAATGCCGGTGATGCTTTCGGCCCATTGAGGCGTTTTCGGCTGATTATCATAAGTGCCCAGGATATAATCCTTGTAGCTTTCTTCATTTTCACAACCTTCAGGCATTTGTGTTTTGTCGAATCCTGAACAGCATTTTTCAATAAAGCTCTTATCGTGCAGATCCTCTGTGATAATAACATAAGCCATTGCACTCATCATGGCTACATCGGTACCCGGTCGTATGGGTATCCATTCATCAGCCAGTGCAACTGCGCTCATTGTCATTCTCGGGTCTATGCAAACCACTTTAGCGCCCTTTTCCCTTGCCATCTTCAGAAAATATTCGCTGTTGGTGCCATCTCTCATTTCCGAGGGATTCCAGCCCCACATTAAAATATATTTTGAATTCACCCAGTCCTGACGCTGGTTCCCGGTCACGTTAGTACCGTAAACATAAGGTGTTGCCTTGCTGATGCAGGCCCAGCTGTAACTGTTATAATAACCCAGGGAACCCCCAAAAAGGTTTAATAGCCTTGCTGCTGTCTGCCTGCCGTTAACCTGGTTGTAGCTGCCGGTCCCGTAGGGCACTAACATGGCTGAATTGCCGTATTTCGCTTTCACTCGCTTTAATTCAGAAGCCATCATGTCCAGGGCCTCATCCCAGGAGATTCTTTCAAATTTCCCTTCACCGCGCTTTCCAACACGTTTAAGTGGATATTTAAGCCGGTCTTTGTGATACTGACGGCGGCGATAAGAACGCCCTCTTATACATGCTCTTAGCTGAGGATCGGCTAATGTGTCACCCGGTCGGTCATCGGTTTCTATTCTCAGCACTTCGCCTTCTTTTACATGCAGCTTTAAAACACATCTTCCGCCGCAATTATGAGCCGGGCAACCGGCCCGAATAATCTTAACCCCGTTATGCTCGCTTTCCACAACCCCAACTGTCCGTTCAAGTTCTCTTACACATGCGGCAAAAGTACCTGAAAGCGCAATACCTCCGGTAATAAAGGCGCCCAGCTTAATAAAACTTCGACGATCAATAGTCGAATTAAGCGAAACGGTTTTATCGGATTTTTCTTTTTTTGAATTCTGCATCAGTCGTCTGTATAATATCTTTTAAACTAAAAAAGTTTTGCAGACTAAAATAAGAT
>CAYFRV010000166.1:4128-6437 GCA_964345495.1 uncultured Bacteroidales bacterium
TGAATGGATTAAATTAGTTAATTTGGCTGGCAATTACATTGCTGTTCTTTTGATAATCGTTGTCCGAAACATGCAATATCGTGTAATCTTTTAAATCCCATTTTTCGACTACTTCTTCAATAAACCTTTCACGCACGGATAAAACCAAATTGCAGTTTGAGCCATTCAGTAAAGATTTGATATCTTCTGCCCAGCCCTTGTTGTTCAGTTCTAATCTGCCCACTTCATCAATGACAACTACCTGGTTGTTGTTCAAAGATTTTTTGAGTGCCTTACGGCCTGTTTGAATGCCTTCGGATAATATGCTATAGCTGCCTATTTCAGGTGATTTTTCATCGTCTGTTTTTCTTAAGAATGCGGCTCGGTCATTTGTCATAATATCTACAACATCATAACCCGCGGTAATTCCATTTTCTAATATTCTGGGAGACAAGATACCACCTATTGAAATGTTTTGATTTTTAAGGGTTTCTACTATATTCTGGATGTGAGTTGTTTTTCCCTCTCCTACTGAACCTGTTATGATGAATATTTTATTTGATAAGTTGCTTTTGATTTCATTCAATCGAAATTCGATTTGTGAGATTATTTGAGAGATCACAGAAACCGGATTTTTAATCATTACTCTTGAATCCGGAAGATTAGCCACCATCATTGGCAGACTCTGAAACGATAATTCCAATGCAAGGGGCAATTGTTTCACGGATGTTTTCATAAAAAACTCCCGGATTTTCGGATTATACAATTCTGTTCCTAAAACTGAGAAACCAAGAATGATAGTTACCGCTCTAAAATTCATCTGCAACCCTATCAACAACCCGTTCAATAAACTTTCCGATTGCATTTTATTAAATACAAAAGCAGTGAGCATAGTAATAACAACAAACGCAACCCAGAACCCCGGTTTTGAAAGTCGTCGTAACGCACGTTTGTATCTTACGATCCACAGGGTTGAAATGGCAAAAACAGAAACTGACCAAACAAACCATGGTGTGGAATTAAGCAACATCAGTGCCGTTATGATTAAACTCAAATTTAAAAACAGCCAGAAAATCGAATAATTGAATGTTTGTTTATTGTTTTGGATTTTGTAGTTGTCATTTTCCTGATTTTGCAGTTTCTCACAGGAAGGTTGATGCCTGATATTATTTCCGACTTTTATACCGATTATCGCTGAGAGTAATCCGGAAAGACTGTAAATAACCAACAAAATGATTATCGGCAACCAAACGATATCAAATTGTATATTTAATTGTTTTTGTGCGTATTTAAGCAAATCTGCATAAACCTCAACAATATTGGAGCCGTAAAAAATAATCATATTGGCAACTTTTTGAAATAAGTTCCATGTCATAGCCAACATGGCGCCTATTACAAAGCCTGCAATTGTTTTCCGGAAAATTCTCACCGAAATTTCCATTAATGCAGCCTGACTGAAAATTGCAATCATGGGCCCGAAAATGACTGCGCTGGGCGACATGGTTTTCATTAACGCACAGATCAAACCGGCACGCCAGAACAAGCCTTTCTCTTTCCAGACATAACTCATGGAAATCAGAATGACGATACCAATTGCTGTTAAAAGGAGCGAACTAAACGGAATTTTTAAATTATGCAAAAAACTGCCGAGCACAATCTCGGAAGCAGCCCAGGTTGTTCCTACAATGGACGCTTTTATCCATTTTTCGCTTATTTCGTTTTTATTCATTCCTTTTTCGGCAAATATAATATTTTGTTTATATTATATTTTTAAGCCGGCAAAAACAAAAAATGAAAAAATGTATATTAATAATAAAAAGCTGTGCTTTAAAAAAAGCAATTAATACTAAAGCTAAGAAAACAATAATCTATAGATTAAAAACCCGGAATTTTTTTGTACACTTATTCCTTTTTCATTCGATACTCCCATATTTCGATAGAAATGATTTACCTGTTTGTAGGGTTCTTATTTAATTATAACAGTTTACAACTTCATCATCATAAAATCCATTTCTTGTGGATGTTTTTCAGGCTGATGGAAAACAAGGCAAACCCAAAGGCGGCGATGATCAGAAAGTCCAGCCAGAGTGGCAGAATATGCTGTCCATGGATAGCCCCGTGAAGTATATCTACTCCGTAAGTCAGGGGTAAGGCGAATGAAAGTGGTTGTAAGATCACGGGCAGGGAAAGCACCGGAAAAAACAAGCCGCAGAGAAAGATCATGGGAAAGCGGAAGAAGTTGGAAAAAGTCTGGGCTTCAAAAACCTCGCTCACTGATACTGCGATGAACAAACCCAGGAATGTAGAGACTATAGCTATCATTACCACTG
>CAYFRV010000167.1:0-6319 GCA_964345495.1 uncultured Bacteroidales bacterium
TTGTATCTAAACTCTGCGAATATTTTATGTTTTATTATCAAAATGCTTATGATGCTTGTGAATTTTGGATTCTGATACGAAGATGGCCTGGTTGTATAAAGCAAAAATACCCTGTAAAACATTTGCAATAATCCTGAATTCCTGTTATTTTTATTCCAAAAAATTACATAATATGAAAAGACTTATTGTTTCCATTTGTGCATTGCTATTAATGGCCTCTTGTTCTAATGATTCCAGATATCAAGGTTTTTCTAAAACGGATACAGGCATTTATTATAAGTTACATTCCTTTGGTGAAAGTAAAAAACAGGTTAAACCCGGTGATTATATCACTTCGGACATCACCTATAAAAAAATGAATGACTCTGTATTTTTTGAAGGCAGAAGAAAATTTCAAATTTCGGAGCCTTCGTTTGAAGGGTCTATAGATGAATGTTTCCTGATGCTTACTAAAAGCGAAAAAGCTACGTTCATTTTACCAGCAAAAACTTTTTTTAATAAAACATTAGAAACCACCGTGCCTAGCTTTTTTAATAAAAGCGATAGTTTAAAAATAACGGTTGATTTAATTGAGGTTCAACGCAAAGACGAATTTTTAAGAGAAAAAGAAGCATTTCTTAATTGGATAAAGGATTTTGGTGATTATGAAAAAGTTCAGTTGCAACAATTTCTGGAGCAAAAAAACATTGACGCAGAACCCACAAAATCAGGTCTTTACCGGGTAATATTAGAAAAAGGAAATGGGTCCGAAGTTGAAAAAGGTGATACTGTCGTTGTTCATTATGAAGGAAAATTTTTAAACGGAAAGTTTTTTGATTCAACAAAACAACGAAAGCAACCTCTTGAATTTGTATACGGAACTAAAATGCAAGTAATTGAGGGGTTGGATGAAATTATTGGTAAAATGCGCGAAGGTGAAAAAGCCTTAGCTATATTATCTTCGGAAAAAGCTTTTGGAAAAACTGGCTCCTCTACTGGAATTATTCCACCCTATACATCAGTTATTTATGAAATTGATTTAGTCGAGGTACGGAAAAATAGTAAAAATTCCTAATCTGATTCACATATCTTTATAATTTTGCAGGAATATTAATAAAATCTACTAATTTATGAAACTACTCGAAGGAAAAACAGCTCTTATAACCGGTGCCTCCCGAGGTATTGGTAAATCTATTGCATTAAAATTTGCCGAAGAAGGAGCAAATATTGCTTTTACTGATCTGGAAGAAAACGAACAAATGAAAGAAGTTGAAAAATCAATTCAGGATTTTGGTGTCAACGGAAAAGGATACGCATCTGACGCTTCTGATTTTGATGACACTCACACTGTAGTTCAGAACATTATAAAAGATTTTGGGCAGATTGATATACTTGTTAATAATGCCGGTATTACTCAGGATACACTTTTAATGAGAATGACTGAAGATCAGTGGAACAAAGTGCTTTCAGTTAATTTAAATTCAGTATTTAATTTCACTAAAGCTGTTCAGCGTCAAATGCTGAAACAAAAGTCCGGTTCCATAATCAACATGAGTTCTGTTGTTGGTGTAAGCGGAAATGCCGGGCAATCTAATTATGCAGCATCAAAAGCCGGGATTATTGGTTTTACAAAATCTGTTGCGAAAGAATTAGGTTCGAGAAATATTACATGCAACGCTATTGCACCTGGCTTTATAATTACAGAGATGACAGGAAAATTAAAAGAAGATGTCAAAAAGGCCTGGGAGGAACAAATTCCGCTGAAGAGAGGAGGAACGCCTGAGGAAGTAGCTAATACAGCAACCTTCCTGGCTTCAGATCTTTCTAATTACGTAACAGGACAAGTAATTCACGTTTGTGGCGGAATGAATACTTAAAAAAACTTAATAAGGATGAGCAAAATGACTCATCCTTATTTCTACTTTTAATTTAATTAAGTTATGCATTATTTTCTTAGACAATTTATTATATTCTGCTTTTTATTTATTTTGCTGGCAAGATGTTCTCCTATAAAAGAAATTGAAACTGAAACTTTACAATCAGCAAAAATTAGTTTTCCTGAGCACTTTACAAAAATTGCTTTTTTGTTTTCTTATCCTGAAAATGATTTTGAGCCAGTGGATAAAAAAAATTTTAAAGATGAAATTCTTAAAGAACTCAAATTTGGAATAGCTGAAATTACCGATAATTCACCTAGATTTTTCCCGGAGAACATTTTATTGTTAAATCTTTCAGAATTGAACCTTACTGATAGTACAGATAGCATAAATACCAGAAAGCTTACTGATATTGCTGATTCGCTACAGGTGGATGGAATAATTCTTTTAAAAGAGTTTTCATTAGATAGCCGCTTAAAAAAAGAACATGACAGTTACGATTATGTGGATGAATATTATCTTAATTTTAAAATAACCTCTAAAGCAAAATGGAAGATATTTAGTCGGCTAAACAGGGAGTTTATTGATACCTATGATTATAAAGAAAATTTTATTTGGGAGTCACTTGCTAACTCCAGGATACGAGCAATTGCTGACTTGCCTAAGTATCATAAATCTTTTAAGGAGGCTGCCTATTGGACCGGGTATGATTATGCAGAAAGAATTTTTCCAGTCTGGGAAGAAAACATACGAATTTATTATGCGAGAGGGAATGAGGTAATGAATAAGGCGCAGGAAAAAGTTGAAAATAATAACTGGAAAGAAGCAATTCGTTTATGGAAAAGAAACCTTACACACCCTGAAGACGAAATGGTAAGTCGTTCTGCTTACAACATTGCTTTAGCTATGGAAATGATGGGTGAAATTGATCTTGCCTTAAAATGGGCAAAAAAAGCCTATGAAATCAACAATAAAAAGAGGGCACTAAAGTATTATGAGCATTTAAAAGAGCGAAAGGAAGAATTGTCAAAATTAGAAATTCAACTACCTTAAAACATTCGCTTTTTTTATATTTTTGATCCCCAAAAAGAAGAAAACATTATGGAAGATGCTGTAATTATTTTATATGCCATTATCGGTATACTAATACTTGACTATGCTTTTGATCAATTCTTAGAATATTTAAACAGAAAAAACAGATCACTTGAGTTACCTGACAGATTAAGAGGTATTTATAATGAAGATGAGTATAAAAAGTCTCAGCAGTATGAATCGGATAATCAAAAATTATCATTTATTTCAAGTACCTTCAACCTAATTGTTATTATAACATTTATTTCTTTAGAAGGTTTTGCCTATGTAGATCAAATCGCCAGAGATCTTACAGATCACTCGCTTTTTATTCCGCTTATATTTTTTGGGATATTATTTTTGGCTTTAGATATAATAAATCTTCCATTCTCTATCTACGATACATTCGTTATCGAAGAACGATACGGTTTTAATAAAATGACACCTAAACTGTTTATTACAGATAAATTAAAAAGTTATTTACTTTCTGCTATACTCGGTGGTGGTTTACTTATTTTAATTGTGTGGTTTTATCAAAAAACCGGTGATTTATTTTGGATCTATGCACTAGGTATCATTGTAGTTTTTACTGTCTTTATGACAATGTTTTACACCCACTTAATTGTACCTCTGTTTAATAAATTAAAACCCTTGCAGGAAGGTCCTCTTAAACAAACTATTGTTGATTTTACCAGGAAAGTTGGTTTTAAGTTAAAAAACGTCTTTGTTATTAATGGTTCGAAACGTTCAACTAAAGCCAATGCCTTTTTTAGTGGGCTTGGTAAAAAGAAGCGCATTGTATTATTCGATACATTAATGGATAAATTAGAAAATAACGAAATAGTTGCTGTATTAGCTCATGAAATTGGCCATTACAAAAAGAAACACACTTTGGTCAATTTAATTTTGTCTGTTGTTCAAACAGGAATAACGCTGTATATACTTTCCCTGGTTATAGATAGTCCTTTGTTATCTAAAGCGTTAGGAGCGGAATCAGCAAGTTTTCATATAGGGCTTATTGCTTTTTCCCTTTTGTATAATCCCATTTCTACTTTCCTGGGAATTGGGATGAATATTATCTCCCGAAAAAATGAATACATTGCTGATGAATTTGCAAAAAATAATTTTTCTGGTGATTTTTTAATTGAAGCACTTAAAAAATTGTCAGTTAATAACTTAAGCAATCTTACACCTCATCCTGCTTATGTTTTTGTGCATTATTCTCATCCAACTTTGCTGCAAAGAATAGAAGCTTTAGGAAAACAATAACAACAATTTATAATGAATACGGAAATAATAACTATCGGAGATGAACTTCTAATAGGCCAGATTGCCGATACTAACTCAAAATGGATTGCATCCATAGCTTCAGAAAACGGTTTTCAAATTAACCAGATCACATCAATCCCTGATAAGCTTGAAACGATCATTAATACATTAGATGAAGCCGCAAGGCGTTCAGAGTTAGTATTTATAACAGGAGGATTAGGCCCTACAAATGATGATCTCACACGCAAAGCAATTTCTGAATTTTTCCAAACTGAGTGGAAATTGAATCAACATGTTTATGAAGATATTCGGCAATTTCTCAAAAACAGAGGTGTTGAAATGAGTGAGCTTAACAAGGAACAAGCTAAAGTTCCTGCAAAGGCAAATATTTATTACAACACCATTGGAACAGCTCCGGCAATGAAACTAACAAAAAAGAATACAATTTATATCTTCATGCCAGGGGTACAGTTTGAAATGCAAGAAATGATGAAAAATTCAATTATTCCAGAATTAAAAAAGCAATTCATAAAAGAAGAATACATTTATAAGATAGTAATTACCCAGGGTATTCCTGAGGCTTATCTTGCTGACAAGCTTAAAAGCTGGGAAAACACACTTCCAAATGATATTAAAATAGCTTATCTGCCGAGTCCGGGTATAGTTAAACTCCGAATCAGCAGTAAAGGTGAAAGCATTCAATACATTGAAAAAGAGATAGATAAACACATTGAAGAACTAAAAGAAATTATTCCTGAATATTATGTAGCTACTTCTAATTTGCCACTGGAAGCAATACTTGGAGAAGCTCTAAAAAACAAACATGCTACAATTTCGACTGCCGAAAGTTGTACAGGCGGAAATATTGCTCATAAAATAACTTCTGTATCCGGGAGCTCTGGTTATTTTAAAGGATCTGTAATAGCTTATTCCAATGAAATTAAAGAAAATATGTTAGGAGTAAATCCTTCAGCAATTTCTGTCTTTGGCGCAGTTAGCAAAGAGGTTACCGAAGAAATGGTAAAAGAAGTTAAAAAGTTATTTGATACGGACTATGCAATTTCAATTTCAGGAATAGCAGGTCCAACCGGTGGTACAAAAGAAAAACCTGTAGGCACTACATGGATCTCGGTATGTGATGACAAGCGGATTATTTCTGAAAAATATCTTTTTGGGACTAAACGCGAAATTAATATTGAAAAAGCTTCTAATACAGCGATGGGAATGTTACAAAAGATGATATTAAATAAGAGGTAATTTTTTTCAAAAATCTCTATGAATAATTTGATAATTTAAATAAAAATACCGTAATTTGCACACCGTTTACCAAAACTGAAAAACATTATAACGATGTCAAGAATTTGCCAAATAACAGGAAAGAAAGCAATGGTGGGTAATCACGTTTCACACTCTAACAAGCATGTTAAACGAGTGTTTCATCCAAATTTATTTAAAAAACGTTTCTACCTACCGGAAGAAAAGCGTTGGGTTACCCTGAGTGTCTCGGCTTCAGGAATCAAGATAATCAACAGGAAAGGGTTGAAGAGCGCTTTGGAAGAAGCTAAGAAAAAAGGTTACATTTCAAAATATTAAAATTTACGGATATGGCTACTAAGAAAAAAGGAGACAGAGTACAGGTTATTTTAGAATGTACCGAGCAAAAAAACAGCGGTGTACCTGGTATATCCAGATATATAACCACAAAGAACAAAAAGAATACACCGTCAAAACTTCAATTGAAGAAATACAATCCATATTTAAAGAAAGTAACTGTTCACAAAGAAATAAAATAATTGAGTTATGGCTAAGAAAACTGTTGCTACCTTACAAACAGGTGGAGGAAAAGACTACATTAAATGCATTAAAGCTGTAAAAACAAAGAAAAAACAAGGCTATGCATTTGAAGAAAAAATGATCCATAAGGATAAGGTAAAAGATTTTTTCAACAAATAGGTAAAGAATCCATTATAAAAAATAAAAGCTTTCTGTTAACAGGAAGCTTTTATTTTTTATTTACTAATTTTGTTTAAAAGAAAATATCTTTCAATTTTATATACATGGCAATATTCGGAAAAAAATCATCCAAGGAAAAGAAACAAAACCTGGAAAAAGGTCTCGAAAAA
>CAYFRV010000168.1:0-6313 GCA_964345495.1 uncultured Bacteroidales bacterium
GACTTCTGCATTCAAGAATATATTCCAGATATCTACAGCTATTTTTTAACCCCTTCCAGATAAAGGAAAAAAGCGTATTCTCTGGCAGTTTCCTTCAGTGCTTCGTATCTGCCGGATGAGCCTCCATGTCCGGCTTCCATATTTGTGCGGAGCAACAGGACATTATCGCCTGTTTTCTTGTCTCTTAATTTTGCAACCCATTTAGCTGGTTCCCAATATTGTACCTGGGAATCGTGCAGGCCTGTAGTAACCAGCATGTTGGGATATTCCTGTTCTTTTGTATTATCATATGGCGAATAGGATAGCATATATTCATAATACTTCTCTTTTTTAGGGTTGCCCCATTCGTCAAATTCACTGGTCGTTAGTGGGATGTCCTCATCAAGCATTGTTGTGACCACATCTACAAATGGTACTGCAGCGACTACTCCGTTATAAAGCTCTGGTTGCATATTAACTACAGCGCCCATTAACAGTCCTCCTGCGCTTCCTCCCATAGCATAAAGATGTTCCGGGCTTGTATAGTCTTCCTGAATTAAATGTTCGGCACAGTCATTAAAATCAGTGAACGTGTTTTTTTTCTTAAGCAATTTGCCATCTTCATACCATTCTCTTCCGAGATACTGACTGCCACGTATGTGAGCAATTGCAAAGACAAAACCTCTATCAAGCAAGCTTAGGCGGTTAGAGCTGAAACGCGGACTTATCGTTGCACCATAAGAACCATACCCATAGAGCAAGGTTGGATTATTCCCGTTCAATTTTGTTCCTTTGCGATAGACAACTGACATCGGTATTTTTTTACCATCATCAGCTTTTGCCCATAACCTTTTTGTTTCATAATTGTCAGAGTCGAAATCGCCAAGCACTTCTTCCTGCTTTTTGAGCTCCCTTTCACGGGTTTTCATATTGAAGTCGTAAGTGCTTCTGGGCGTTGTCATTGAACTGTAACTATATCGTAATCGTTCGCTATTAAATTCAGGATTATTTGAAATACCGGCAGCATAAACTTCCTCTTCAAAGTCGATATAATGAGTTTGGTTGTTGCTCCAGTTTCTGATCTGAATTCTGGTGAGCCCCTCTTTTCGTTCTTCAACTGCCATAAAATCTGCAAACAATTCTATATCTTCCAGAAAAACATCTTCTCTGTGGGGAATCACTTCCTCCCAGTTGGTCTTTTCTCCTTTTTGTACCGGTGTTTTCATTAACCGGAAATTTTTGGCTTTCCAGTTTGTGACAATGTAAAAATGATCCTTATAGTGCGATACCGAATATTCAATTCCTCGTTCCCGGGGGTGAATTACAGCAAAATCTTCGTTTGGTTTCGATGCGTTGATAAATCGATATTCATCACTCATCGTGCTGTGTGAGGATATGAAAATGTAGTCACCGGATTTGGTCTTATTGACGTATGTAGAAAAAGTAGCATCCGATTCATGGAAGATTTCTGTATCCTTTGAATCATTTTCATTTAGCTTATGTCTGAAGATTTTATAGGAGCGGAGGGTTTCCGGGTGTTTTTTTGTATAAAACAGGGTTTTATTATCGTTTGCCCAAACCGCGCGGCCGGTTGTCATTGGAAGTTTATCTTTGTATACCTCATCAGTATTGAGGTTTTTTACATGGATGGTATATTTGCGCCGGCCTACCGTATCAACTCCATAGGCAACAAGATTATTATCCGGACTAACTTGAACGCCGGTTACATTATAAAAATCGTAACCCTTTGCCATTTTGTTTACATCTAACATGATTTCCTCTTCAGCTTTAAGCGAACCTTCTTTTCGGCAGTATAAGGGATACTCTTTGCCTTCCTGGTACCTTACATAATAGTAATAACCATTCTTTTTGTAAGGAACACTTTTGTCGTCCTCTTTAATACGCCCTTTCATCTCCTTAAACAGTTTTTCCTGCAAATCTTCTGTTGGTTTTAAAGCAGCTTTGGTGTATTCATTTTCTGCTTTCAGATATTCGATGACTTTAGGATCATCTCTGTCATTCATCCAATAATAGTTGTCAATTCTTGTATCTCCGTGGACAGTAAGTTCCTTCGGTTTTTTTTCCGCATCAGGTGGCTGCATGTTTTCTGGTTTCATATTTGTTTCTTGTTTACATGCCGTGGACAGTAAAATTATTGTCAGCAGTAAGGTGAAATAAGTTTTTAATTGTTTTTTGGTAATCATAATTTTTAAGATTTTATTAGGTATACAAGATAATATTTTTTTTAGTCAGTTTTATCTGGCATCGAAAGGATAAAAATAACTTTTTCTATTCTATTGTTTTATTGCTCCATTGTTCAATTGTTATTATTTTTCAGTTAGGTTTAAATGGGCAAATTAAAAGTTAAAGGCGTTGACAAGATCTCCTGTTTAGACTGGTGATAATTCTTTTAATCCTGTCTATGCCTAGCACGATCTTTGTCTTTTTTGCGTTAGGCAATCAGTGTTTTTTCTCCACGGATTATTATCCCGGCTGTTACGTCAATCATTGATTAAATTTGAGTACATAAATATCTTCTTTCTACTGCTTCCTGTCTTCGAATTTACTCCAGTCAGGTTTTTAATAATTTTTTTTTAAGGTCTTTTAATGGCAGAGCGAACCATAATAAATTCATTGATGTTTTCCATATCAATGATCCCCACCAGCTTTTCGTTTTGAACTACCGGTGCCATCGTGATCCTTTGCTTTTGCATTACCTGAAAAGCTTTCTCAAGCGTAGTATCAGGTTCAAATGTGGTAATATTTCTGTTCATGACCTGGCGAATTATAAGATCATCGCCATGTTCGGAAAGTCCCTGAATTATATTGTTTCTGGTAAGTATTCCTTTTACCCTGTTTTCATTATCCACTATAACAAATCGCTTTTCTGGCCCGTCAAGTAACAAGTTTACTGCAGCCCGCAAAGTTTCATCTTCTTGTAAGCTTGTAAATTCATGCATTAAAATGTCTTTTACTTTATAGCCTGATAGCACTGATGTATAACGAACCTGTTCGTATTCCTTTTGTGCTCCGATAAAAATAAATATAGCTATAAATATAAGGAATGGATTTACAAATATTCCAAGTACAGCCAAACCGAAGGCAAATATTTTTCCCATATTCATGGCTATGTAAGTAGCTTTTTCCCTGGAAAAATACATGGCCATTAGTGAGCGGAAAATTCTTCCTCCGTCCATCGGAAATGCAGGAAGCAGATTGAATATGGCAAGCATCAGATTTGCAAACGTCAGTAGGAGAAAAAAGTTTTTTCCCGTAATTGCCTGGAGATTGGATGTTGAAATATTGAAATTATGAGTTATTAGCAGCAGCAATGAAAGTACAATAGCAATAGCAATATTTGAAAGCGGCCCGGCTACGGAAACAGCAAATTCCTGTTTCGGCTTTTCAGGCATTTTTTGTAAATCGGTTAAGCCACCAATTGGAAGTAGCGTGATACTTCTGGTTGGAATTCCATATTTTCTGGCCATTAAGGAATGTGATAATTCATGAATTACAACACATATAAAAAGAGCTACAACAAACAGTATTGAATAGATTATTTGTTGTGTTCCGGCACCTTGCTGAAGATTCAGAAATATAATCCATGCAATGATCAGCAAAAATGTCCAGTGCACAGAAACGCTTATACCAAAAGGTCTGCCAATTGTAAGAGCATGTTTCATGAATCGTTCAGTTTAATAATTACTTTATGGTTTTAATCTGACCAATTTAGGAAAAAAACATTGAATTATTGAGTTTTGTTTAAAATGCTTATTTTATGTGTTCGGCGGTTAGTGTTGTATTCTTCTCTGAAAAGAAAAAGAAATCATTTTTTTTAAAATAGTAACCTGTTTTTTTGGAAAGTTATAAAAAGTTTGTTTACATTTGTAGTGTATTAATTAACTATTACACTAAAAAACAAAAACACTATGGTAAACATTCAACATCTTGATTTTGCGTATCCAAGGCAAAATATGCTGTTCAGGGAATTATCCCTGAAACTTCAGCCCGGAAATATCTATGGACTTTTAGGTGAAAACGGGGCCGGAAAAACGAGTTTGCTGAAACTGATTTCTGGTTTGCTGTTTCCGAAAACCGGAGTTTGTTTAGTGCATAATTACGAAGCCAGTAAGAGGGTTCCTCAAATGCTGAGCGAAATTTACATGATCCCGGAAGAATTTTATTTTCCTTCAATTTACATAGAAGAATTTGTCAAAGTAAACAGCGCTTTTTATCCGAAATTTGATTACCAGCAATTTCTTGAATACATGAAGGAATTTAATTTGCAGGTCAATCAGAAACTCTCCAAGCTGTCTTATGGACAAAAAAAGAAAGTATTATTGTCCTTTGGTCTGGCAACAAATGCAAAGCTGATTATTCTTGATGAACCTACCAATGGTTTGGATATACCTTCAAAGAGCCAGTTCCGAAAGGTATTGGCATCTTCTATTTCTGAAGATCAGAGCTACATTATCTCTACTCATCAGGTTCGTGATATGGAGAGCCTTATCGACCCCATAGTAGTTCTTGACAATGGAAGGATCATCTTTAACCACTCTGTAGAAGAGATCAGCCGAAACCTTTCATTTAAAGTTGTCAGAGATGAGGAAGCTCCCGATACGCTCATTTACGGAGAAAGTCTTGTGAATGGTAAGGCAGGAATATTAGAGAATACAGAAGGAGAGGAGACCCAGATTAACCTGGAACTTCTGTTCAATGCAATTATTCAGGAAAACGAAAAAATTATTCAGGCATTTAAAAAATAAGCACTATGGAGACAAATAAATATTTAAATATAAACAGGTTATACTATCTTATCAGAAGAGACATTGTAATCAACTATAAATCATTTTTAATTGGTATTGGCGCAGTAAGCGGGTTTTTATTGCTATTGCTGCTGGGTGATACTTATGTGCGTGGTTATTTGGGTTACGACCCTGTAGTGGTTTCCTTTTACTTATTTTTCTTTATTGGAGGTTTAATATTCACTAGCAGGGTGTTCAATGAAATCGACCGGCAAGATAGCGGTTACCGATATCTTACATTGCCCGCCTCCACCCTGGAGAAATTAATCTCAAAGTGGTTGCTTAGCTCTATTGTATTCATAATTGTTTCTTACGTAGGAATGCAGCTTGTGGTTTTACTTGGAGCATTGATCAGTATGGCGCTTTTCGAAGTGGAATTTCATATAATAAACTTTGCAAAGGCTGATTTTATGATGGAAGCAGCACGCTACCTGGTTGTTCACTCGATATTTTTCCTTGGCGCTTGCGCCTTCAGGAACCACAATTTCTTAAAAACAGTGCTTGCAATTTTTGTGGTCGGCGCTGTAATTTCGGTTTTCACCCTTACCGTGGCCTATCTGCTCCCGGGAAAATCAATTATTGTGAATCCGGAATATGTATCCAGTCTGGAAAGTCTTAATTCTTCAGGCTTTCTTTCGACAGTTGATCAAATCAGTGAGATCGTCAAATGGTATGTCATTGCACCTTTTTTCTTAATAGTAAGTTATTTTAAATTAACAGAAAGGCAGGTTTAACATGGAATTCAGAGAAAACCAGGCTATATATCTGCAAATTGCGGATCATATAATCGAAAATATTCTACTGAAAAAATGGCCGGTGGGGGAGAGAATTCCCGCTGTCAGAGAGATGGCCGTTCAGTTGGAGGTAAACCCGAACACAGTAGCACGGACATACAATTTTCTGCAGGAAAAAGAGATTATTTACAATAAGCGTGGTATCGGGTATTTTGTGGCAGAAAAAGGATATGAACGCGCAAGAGCAGTCAAAAGAGAAGAGTTTTTAAAACATGATGTCCCGGCTTTCTTCAAAAAGATGGAATTGCTGGAGATGAGTCTTGAAGAGGTATATGAGGAATATAGGAACAAGAGTAATTGAGTTTGTTGAGTTAAATAAGTAATTAGTTATAAGTCAAATGTTAAAAAATTAGATATGAAAACAAGTAATAAAATATTATCGGGTGGATTGATAGTGCTTCTTTTAGGCATTACAGTTGTGCTTATCGGAACAAAAGTCCAATATGAAAATCATGTTGCTGATCAAAAGCAACGCCTAACCACACAAACACGTAATCTGGAAGCTTTTAATTGTATACACGCCAAAGGCAATATATCAATAGAATGGACACAGAAATCTAATCAAGAGGTAGTGGTCGAAGCCGATACAAGTGATATAGATAAAATCCGTACAAACATTCACAACGGTTGCCTCAATATTTCAGCATACGATATTTCCGGAAGAGAGCCGGTTATTAAGATTTCTGTGCAAGAACTGAAAGAGATCACACTTGCAGAAGGATGCGAGTTTGATAC
>CAYFRV010000169.1:0-6295 GCA_964345495.1 uncultured Bacteroidales bacterium
CGCTTAAATTACCATTATATCATAGAATAATTTCCAATGAAAAATATTGACAGAAGAATCATTATTATAGGCTCACTGATTTTTATAGTCGGATTAGCCTATGGGATCATGAAATTTTTAATTGCACAGGGTGAGGAGCCAGGAATGCGACCTTCCAAAGAAGTGAAGCGTTATGTTAAAGCTCAGCCAGTGAGTTACAATACGGTAACTTCTCCTGTTTCTGCTCCGGGCCGACTAAAACCGTTGGCTGATGTTGACCTTGTTGCGGAAGCCTCCGGTAAAATTATCGGTTCGGATATTCCTTTGAAAAAAGGCAGCAAATTTAAACAGGGCGATGTTTTATTTACCATCTATCCTGATGAAGTAGCTTTGGCTATAAAATCAAGAAAAAGCAGGTTCTTAAATGCTTTAGCAAATATTCTGCCTGATCTGGCCATTGACTTCCCCGGACAAGAGACGACTTTTAGAAATTTCTTCAACTCAGTCAAAATTGACAAGCAGTTGCCCCTTTTTCCCGAAATAGATTCAGAACAATTCAGAATTTTTCTCTCCAGCAGAAATATTCTCAGCGAATATTACGGGATCAAGCAGGATGAACTCAGGTTGAGCAGACATACAGTTAAAGCGCCTTTTAATGGCACTTACTCAGAAGTAGTTATGGAAGCCGGAGCTTATACAAATACAGGCGGACGTGTAGCAAAAGCAATCCGGACAGATGTTCTTGAAATGGAAGTGCCACTCGAACGATTTGATGCCGAATGGGTTGAAGTTGGAGATCAAGCCACCATCCGGTCAGAAAAACGGAACCTGACATGGCAGGGAACTGTCGTCAGAAAAAATCAGTTTGTCGATCCAAATACTCAATCCCAGGGCGTTACTATTAAGATAAAAAGCCGACAGGATAAACCTTTACTTGCAGGTGAATATTTAAGTGCTAAATTTCCCGGACATCCGGTTGATGAAGTTATGGAAGTACCAAGAAACGTGATTTTTAACACCAATGAAGTTTTTGTTGTGGAAGATGAGCGCTTGAAAAAGAAAACAATCGATATCATAAAACTAACGGAGGAGACCCTTTTGTTAAGAGGTTTAAACGAAGGAGAAATGCTTGTTATGGAACCCCTTATTAATGTTTCGGAAGGAACAAAAGTAGAAATTCATAATTCAGCTTCCCCTTCTGAATCAGAAGCAAAAGATAATAAGAAGTCAGCATCAGCAAGTAACAAATAAAAATCACCCCAGTTAAATTATCATCATGAGAAAAATTGTTGAACGTTTTGTTGAATACCCCATATATGCCAACTTGATTATTGCATTCGTGCTGCTTGCCGGAGGTTACAGCCTATTAAATATGAATAAAGCTTTCTTCCCTGAACGGGAAAGCCGATACATAAGCATTTCGGTTTACTACCCCGGAGCTTCCCCGCAGGAAATGGAAGAAGGCGTTACAGCCCGGTTAGAAGAGTCGGTAAGAGGAATCATCGGAATAAAGGAAATAACTTCTACGTCAGTTGAGAACAGCTCACGAATAACCATTGAAACTACAGGTGAATATCCTATTGACGAGATATTAATGGAGGTCAAAAATGCTGTTGACGGAATATCAGCATTGCCTTCTGCTGCAGAACGCCCAATTGTGGCAAAACAAAGATCCCGCTCTCCCGGTGTGCGGATGTCGCTTGTAGCTTCCGATGGCTCAGATGTAGACCTGATGACACTGAAAGATCACGCGCAGCGTATTGAAGAAGATCTTTATAGTTCAGGAGAAATGAGCCAGATTTCCATTTCAGGGTTTCCGTCTCCTGAAATTTCCGTTGAAGCGAAAGAAGAAGTCTTGCTCCGTCATAATCTGACTTTCAATGATATTATAAAAGCTATACAGGCGAACAATCGGGATATTTCAGGGGGAGAGCTCAAATCGGAAGCTGAGGAACTGCTCATTCGTTTAAGATCACGAAGTACCGATCCGAATAAAATCGGGAACATTATTCTCAGAGGCCAGCCGGATGGCGGGTTTATACGTATTCGCGATGTAGCTGAAGTGAAAAAGAAATTTGCCGATACTTCATACGAAACCTGGTTGAACGGTAAACAATCGGTTTCCATCAATGCCGAAAAATTGCCTGAAGAAGATCTTGAGGCGCTCACAGAATATGCCAGAAACTACATTAAAGAATTCAATGAGAAAAACCAGGGCGTTGAGCTAAGCATGTCCAGAGCTTTCCTGGAAATTCTGCAAAGCCGGCTGGATTTGCTGACAAAAAACGGATTGATTGGACTTGCCCTTGTTATTTTATCGCTTTCGCTCTTTCTGAGTATTCGCCTGTCTTTATGGGTGTCTTTCGGGATCCCTTTTAGTTTCCTTGCCATGTTTGTAGTTGCCGGACCTCTTGGCATAACTTTAAACATGATTTCGCTGTTTGGGATGATACTGGTTATCGGCATCCTGGTAGATGACGGAATTGTCATAGCTGAAAATATCTATTTATATTTTGAAAAAGGGATGAGTCCGATGAGGGCAGCAGTGGAAGGTACTATGGAGGTGCTTCCGGCAGTGCTTACTTCTATAGCGACCACTATTATTGCATTCATGCCTTTGCTGTTTCTCTCCGGAACCCGCATGGAGATGATGTCGCACATGGCCATAGTGGTGATTGCAGCTTTGTTTTTTTCCTTGTTTGAAGCATTTTTTATACTTCCTGCTCACTTAAGCAGCATACATGTTCTAAACAGAAAGAATCTTGAGGCGAAGACGAAAGGAATAAAAAAATACCTCGAACGATTTATTGTCTGGCTCAGAGAGGATATATACCATCACATGCTTTACTGGCTGTTAAAAAACAGGCATGGCATTATCGGAATTCCGATTGCTTTAATTCTGATCACGGCAGGACTTTATTTAGGCGGGCACATAAAGAACACGTTCTTTCCCATGATTGATTTTGATAGTTTTTCCGTGAATGTGGCTTTTACACCAGGCGAAGGGGAAGCCCAGACAAAAGATTACCTCAGGCGTTTTGAAAATGCAATTTGGGAGGTAAATGAAGATTTAAAAACAGAACTGGACACAGAAGATGAAATCATCGAACGTGTTTCTACAACCCTGGGAACAGCTTTCAGGGGAGATGAAAACGGCGCTCATGCCGGTAATGTCAGAGTTTACCCGGTTGATCTTGAAGGATATCCGTTGAGTGGTTACAAAATAGCTAATATGGTCAGCAAGAAAATCGGGAAGGTTCCCGAGGCAAGGAAATTTACCGCCGGTGGAAGGAGCAGGTGGGGATCACCGGTTTCAATAGGATTAATGTCCAGGAACCTGGAAGAATTAGACTCAGCCAAGAATTACCTGATAAAAAGATTGGAGGACCTTCCTCAGTTAAAAGACATTACAGAAAATGTTGCACTCGGCAAACAAGAAATCCGGCTTAATTTAAAACCTAAAGCCTATTTTCTTGGCTTAGATGAAAATGCAGTTGCCTCGCAGGTGAGAACAGGATTTTATGGCGGACAGGCGCAGCGTTTGCAGGAGGGAAGAGACGAGCTACGCGTTTGGGTGCGCTATCCAAAATCAGGCCGGTTAACACGAGGCCAATTAGAAAAAATGAAGATCAAAACGGCAGGAGGTGAATTTCCTCTGACTGAACTAGCCGAGTATCACCTGGAACGAGGACCTGTGGCGATAAACAGGTATAACGGAGCACGAGAAATACGTGTTGAAGCGGAAACGGTAGACCCTTATGCACCTGTGCCGGAAATTCTGAAAAAAGTAGAAATGGAAATTATGCCGGAAATCGAATCCCGTTTTGCAGGAATTCGTTATATGTTTCAGGGGCAATCTAAGCACAGCAGTGAAACTTTATCCAAAGCCGGAACCTATTTTCTCATCGCTTTCATTGTAATCATCTTTTTGATGATCTTACATTTTAAGAGTTTCAATCAAACGTTAATCATTATAGCCATGATCCCATTAGCCATGCTTGGTGTGCTTTGGGGTCACGGAATTCACGGACAGCCGCTTTCGATTATCAGTTTATGGGGTATGATTGCGCTTACAGGTGTCATCATAAATGATGCGATTGTGTTTCTTGCAAAGTACGATAACCTTTTGCTAAAAGGGCATACTGTCCACGATGCCGTGGTTGAAGCAGGAAAAACAAGGCTAAGGCCAATTATTCTTACCAGTATTACGACAACTGTCGGTCTTTTCCCAATCATTCTGGAAAAAAGCGTGCAGGCACAATTCCTCCAGCCCATGGCAATTAGCCTGGCTTATGGTATATTTATCGGTACGATTTTTATCCTGATTTTCTTTCCGGTATTAATCATGCTGCTGAACGATTTCAGAGTGTACCTGAAGTTTCTATGGTCAGGAGTTAAACCCGAACGAAGAAGTGTTGAGGTAGCGGTAATGCTGAATAATCGTAAAACCAGGTATGAAACAAATGGTACTGCTGATTATCTGGATGAAAAAACATACCAAAATCCTAAACCTGAAGATAAATAAGAATAATTAACAGAAACCGCTATGATTCAACATATAAAACGAATATTCGCAACATTGCTTGTTATAAGCACTGTTCTGTCTGCAAACGCGCAGACTAATGAACTTTCTCTTTCGGATGCGCTTCAGAAAGCACTGGAAAATAATTATGGAATAATCATCTCAGAGTCGGAAACGGATATTGCTTCAATAAACAACAACTGGGGTACGGCCGGAAGGTATCCAACCATAGGCATAGACGCAAGAGCAGAAGCGAATGAAGACCTGCTGAACAATGCATCAGCAACACGAATCGCCGGAGGCATAGGCATAAACTGGACACTCTTTGACGGATACCGGGTGAACAGAACAAAGGATAAGCTGGCAGAACTTGAAAATTTAGCAGAAGGGAGAGAGGCTGTTGTGGTAGAAAACACTCTTCAGGATGTAATTCTGGGCTACTATAATGTACTTTTGCAGGAAGAACAACTAAAAGTCCTTAAAAGAGTGATGTCATTGTCGAAAGATCGCTATGAATATGAGAAAAGGCGAAGAGAACTGGGAAGCTCACTCACATACAATGTTTTACAGGCAAAAAATCTGTATCTGGAAGACTCTTCAGCATATCTTAACCAGGAAGTGGAATTGCGCAATGCGAAAAGAAACCTGAATTTTGTACTCGGAGAAAAACCAGAAGCTTCATGGACATTTACCGATACTTTTGCAGCCGACACAGCAAATTATAAGTTTGGGGATTTACTAAACAAAATGCTTTCGAGTAATCAAACCCTGCAAAATCAATACGCCAATCTGATGCTGCAGAAAAATGAGATTAAAATCGAAGAAAGCGCAATGTATCCTTCTGTACGACTTTCAACAGGTCTGGATAACACATGGTCGCGTAATAACAGAGAGGGAATGAATGCTGCCACAAATGAAAGTATCACGCCGTATGGAAATGTAACGCTGAGTTACGATTTATTTAACGGTGGAAACAGAAAGCGGGCCATACAGGTGGCAAAGATCAATGAAGAGATCACGCAGATTGAAACAGACGAAATGAAACACAGCCTTACCAATCAACTTTTTAATATTCATGATATCTATAACGTTCGTAAAACGTTGTTGAATGTTGCTGATGAAGGTTTAGAAACTGCAGAGCTCAATCTTGATATAGCAGATGAAAAATTCAAGGCCGGAGCAATCAACTCATTTAATTACCGTGATATACAATTGATATATCTTAATGCGGCATTGCAAAAGCTGCGCGCAACATACGAACTTATTAGATCCAAAACCAATCTGACAAGAATTACAGGCGGATTTGTGAATGAGGAAGAATAAATTAGAAGGGTATTCAGATTTATCAAAAGTTATCATACATTTTAATCTCTGATTTTTCGTAAATTTAATTCCAGAAAATAGAATGCTTATGAGGTACTTATTTTTTGTACTTGTTTTTCTGTTTATCACTATTTTATCCTACGGGCAACGTTTTCACGGAGGACCGATGACAGGTTTAGTTGTAAGCCAGGTAGACGGCGATAACCTTGGAGGTTATAACAAACCCGGAATTAGAGCAGGTGGCTGGGTCAATACGCAGATTTCAGATTTAACTTCGCTTCAACTCGAATTGCAATACATTCAAAAAGGGAGCAAGATTTCGGAACAGGAATTAAAAAGTGGCAAATATTATCATTCACGGCTGAATTATATTCAAATTTCATTTCTTGGAAAATATAAGCTTATGCCAAAATTAAACGGTGAAGCAGGCGTTGCAACAGGTTATATTTTTGAAGCACTGGAAGATCTTGA
>CAYFRV010000170.1:0-4610 GCA_964345495.1 uncultured Bacteroidales bacterium
TACGTGTACAAAGTATTCTTCGTTTGAGTCTTCGTCGCGAATGAATCCAAATCCTTTTGATTCATTAAAAAATTTTACTGTTCCTTTTTTCATTGTGTTTTATTATAATATAATTTGACATTGCAAAGTTAGTGTTATTTTATTGATACAGAAATTTTTTGGGGATAAATTTTCAATTTTGTTTACAGTGTGGGTGTTATCGATATGACAACATTTATGGGATATAATTATTTAGTTTTTTAAAGAAAAATTACATTTTTTTATCAATTATTCGTTTTATTAAGCCTTTATCAGTGCATTTTTTTGTCAGAAAATGTAAAGTAGCGATGAAAAAATAAAGTTGCTTCTGCCAACTAATTTATTCCAGTCAAATTTTTTAACAATTTTTTTGTAATTTATTTTTTTAGTATTTGTGTAACATGTTGTTTTTTGGCTTTTAACCTTTTGCTTTTGGCAGAGAATTTTCCAATATTCCGTCTTGCTGCTTACTGTCGACTGCCGACTGCTTTCTGCCTTCCCTTACAATGGATCGACATCATAATGAACTTGTAAAGCCTTGTTATCTGGTTGATTTATTACATTTTGGGTAATGTTACGGATAATTTCTTTTGATTTCCGCAGGGATTTTTCGCGTTCGATTTTTATCAGTATATGTTTCAGATAGTAGTTTTGAATCCTTCCTACAAGCGGATCCTGAGGTCCAAGCACCCTGTATCCGAATGTTTTCTGGAGCTCTTTATTCAGTGTATTGGCTGCTTGATTGAGTTTGTCAATTTTTTTATGTTTTAAAAGAATCCTGATCAGTTTATAAAAGGGCGGATACATAAACTCTTTGCGCTCTGCCAGCTGCGATTTATACATTTCTGTGTAATCATTGTCAATTACGTTTTTAATTATAGGGTGGGAGGGTTTAGATGTTTGAATGACAACAGTTCCCCGCTTGTTTTTTCTCCCCGCACGTCCACTTACCTGCGCCATTAATTGATAGCTTCTTTCAAAAGCCCTGAAATCCGGGAAGTTTAACATATTGTCGGCGTTCAGTATGCCAACCACGTTAACATTGTCGAAATCAAGTCCTTTTGAAACCATTTGTGTGCCGACTAATATGTCAATATTTCCTTCTTCGAAAGAATAAATGATTTTTTCGTAGGCATTTCTGGATCGGGTAGTATCCAAATCCATTCGTTTAATTGTTGCATCCGGGAAAAGAATTTCAATTTCGTCTTCGATTTTTTCGGTGCCAAAACCGCGGGTGATGATTTTATTACTACCACAGGAAGGGCATGCTTTAGGAATATTCTGCTGATAACCACAGTAATGACAAACAAGTTTGTTGTTCCTTTTGTGGTATGTCAGACTTACGTCACAATGCTTACATTCCGGGATCCATCCGCATAATTCGCATTCAAGAAAAGGGGCGAATCCCCGCCTGTTTTGGAAGAGAATTACCTGCTCTTTGTTTGCGAGTGCTTCTTTCATATACCCCATTAGCTCAGGGGTGAAATGCGAGCTCATCTCTTTTTGCCTCTTTGCTTTTAAAATGTCGGCAACGGTGATTTCTGGTAATTGAATGTCTAAGTACCTGGAGTTCAGCTCAACTAGTTGGTATTTTCCGCTCCTTGCATTATAGTAACTTTCTACGGATGGGGTGGCGCTTCCCAGTAATACTTTGGCGTTGTGCATGGAAGCCAGTAAAATGGCTGCATCTCTTGCATTGTATCGTGGGGCCGGGTCAAATTGTTTGTAAGTGTTTTCATGTTCTTCGTCAATAATCACCAGGCCCAGGTTGGAAAAAGGCAGGAAAACGGAAGACCGGACACCTAAAATAACCTGATATTTTTGGAAGTTGCTATTGGCATTCAACAGGTCGTTGTATACTTCTACGCGTTCATTGTCGCTGAATTTTGAATGGTATATCCCAACCGTATTTCCGAAAACCGACTTCAGCCTTTCGATGATTTGTGAAGTCAGGGCAATTTCAGGCAGGAGATAAAGAACTTGTTTCCCTGCTTTAATTTGTTCCTGGATCAATTGAATGTATAGCTCTGTCTTTCCGCTTGAAGTGACTCCATGTAAAAGGGCAACATTCTTTTCTTCAAACCCTTTTCTGATGTTTTCCATTGCTTCACTTTGCGGCACAGTTAGTTGTTTTGCCTGATTTGCTGATGAAGCATCGTCTTTAAGGCGACGTACTTCTCTTGTAACTGAAGTGAATATTTCTTTTGAAATCAAAGCGTCTAAAGCCGATTGGCTGGCCTGGCTGTTTTTAAGTAATTCTTTTTTTGGAATCTCTGCATCTTTTTGATGATTGTTTTCTCTCAACAATTTTATGAAACTCATCAAAATTTCAACCTGCTTTGGGGCACGCTGCAAATCGGAAAAGACCTGTTCCATTTTTTTCTGATCGTCAATTGAAAAGTTGAGATGCAGAAAAGTTTCTTTTTTGGGTTTGTAGGCATCTTTTAATTTTTCTTCGATCATGACCGCCTTTTTGTTCATGAGTGAATTGACTGTTGGCAGAATATCCTTCCTCCCTGTTTTTACTGCCAATTCATTCAAACCCATTAGGTTTTCTTCTTTGAGCACTTCCAGAATGAATTCCTCGTTTTCGCTCAGTTCTGCATCTTGTTTATCAAATTCTGGATTGTAAAGGACTTTGGTTTCGCTTTCCAGCTTTAGGCCTGAAGGTAAAGCTGCTTTGTAGACTTCGCCAAGGCTACACATGTAATATTCGGCTATCCACTCCCAAAACTGAAACTGAAATGCATTGATGATGGGTTGTTGATCCAAAACCGAATCAATTGGTTTTGTTTTGTAATTTTTTGGTTGATTGTGATGAAGCCTGTAAATTACAGCTGAATACAACCGCCTTTTTCCGAACTGAACAATGACACGTTTTCCGCTTTCAACCTTGTCCATGAGCTCCTTGTTGACATGATAGGTAAACGTTCCCTGAACAGCCAGGGGCATGATAACATCAACATAAAGTGTGCTTTGTTTTTGAACCATAGGGCGGAGCTCAGTGATGATTTAGATTGAAAGGATTTCAATTACGTCCAGGAGACGCCTGTTTATGTCCTTATGATGTTTGACTGTTCTGTTGAATGGGATGTGTACAATTTCTCTGTTTATCATCCCTATCATTATACTGTTTTGATTGTCCATAATTGCTTCAACAGCAGCAACGCCCATTTCGCTTGCCGTTACACGGTCATAGGCAGTAGGTGAGCCACCTCTTTGAATGTGCCCCAGTATGGTAACCCGCATGTCGTATTCCGGGAAATCTTTCTGGGTTTCCTTTGCAATATTAAACGCACCCCCGCTTTCGTCTCCTTCAGCTACAAGTATTATATTACTGAATTTTTTTCGCTTGTAACCTTTTTGAAGGTAATCTTTTAGCGACTTGGTGTCGCCTTCTATTTCGGGAATTAAAACTGCTTCTGCCCCGCATGCTATTGCACTTCTTAAGGCAAGGAAACCTGCGTCTTTTCCCATCACTTCAACAAAGAAAAGCCGGTTATGTGAACTTGCGGTATCTCTAATCTTATCTACAGCTTCCATAATTGTATTGAGGGCAGAATCATATCCAATCGTGTAGTCTGTGCCATATAAATCATTGTCTATCGTTCCGGGGATTCCAACAACCGGTATGTCATATTTTTCAGTGAATTCTCTGGCACCGCGGAAAGTTCCGTCTCCGCCAATGACTACAAGCGCATCAATGCCTTCATTTTTCATGTTCTGATACGCTTTTTCTTTGCCTTCATCGGTTTTAAAATCCTCACTTCTTGTTGACTTCAATATGGTTCCGCCACGTTGAATAATGTCGCTGACCATATTCGATTTCATCTGCTTAAAATGGCCCTCGATCAGTCCTTCGTATCCAAGGCTGATACCAACAACTTCAATTTTATTGTAAAGTGCAGTTCTTGTTACAGCACGTATTGCCGCGTTCATTCCCGGCGAATCACCGCCAGAGGTTAGCACACCGATTTTTCTGATTTTTGACATTTTCTGATTTTTTATCCTGATTTCACTGAACAAATATACAATCTATCAATTTACTTTCATTATTGAAACACGAATTTGGTTATATCTATTATTAAGTTTTATGAATTAACATTTTTGCTTTCAATAATTTCAAGTGCTTTTTTAAGCTGTTGTTGTCTTGTGAGTTTGCTGTTGTCTATTTCATAAGCATCTTCAGCTTTTTTTAGGGGGCTGACTTCCCTGTTTTGATCAATTGAATCCCTTTCATTTATGTTTTTAAGTATTTCTTCGTAATTACCATCAATTCCTTTTTCTTTTAATTCCTTATACCTTCGTTCGGCACGGATAGAAGCAGAAGCTGTTATAAATAGTTTTACATCTGCATTTGGAAATACTACTGTCCCGATGTCTCTTCCGTCCATAACAACGCCACCATCGCGGGCAAATTCCTGCTGTTTTTCTACCAGTTTTTCTCTTACAAATTTGAGCTTGCTTATATGACTTACCTGGTTGTTCACAGCCATTTGACGGATGTCTTTGTCTGCCTGTTTCCCATTGAGGTAGAGGCTTTGAATATTGCCTGCAGTGTTTCTTCTAAAGTCAATGCTTATTTTCTCCAG
>CAYFRV010000170.1:4710-6271 GCA_964345495.1 uncultured Bacteroidales bacterium
GGCTTTGAATATTGCCTGCAGTGTTTCTTCTAAAGTCAATGCTTATTTTCTCCAGTGCTTTTTTAAGTTCTTTTTCTTTAATCTTTGAATTTTGTTGAGTAATGAGGTTGTTATTTAACGCATATAGTGTGACCGCCCGGTACATAGCGCCGCTATCAATGTATCTTATTCCGTAATGTCTGGCTATATCTTGTGCAAGCGTACTTTTCCCTGTGGAAGAAAATCCATCAACCGCGACAATTAGATTTTTAGAATTAATAGATGTCATATATTATTTATTGGAGTTTATTTTGAAAAAAGCTTGTTTAAATCGGTGCGAATGGAGAAGTGGTTTGTGTTTCCCGCTAAATGATAATCAGCCGAACCATAGTTCAGGTATATATTAAAAATGTTAATTCCAAATCCCCATGAAAAACCTACTGTGGCAGGTCTGGAAGGGATTTTTAACTCCTGCCGTTTTCGATAATTGTAACCCACCCTAAGGTAAAAATTGTTTATTGGGGTAAGTTCTATACCAAGGGCGACATGGCGCATGATTTTGTCAATGTTTTTGTTTAAAGTAGAATTATATTCTTCACTTTGATAGGCAGAAGCATTTTTATTTTCAAGATCCGGGTGGTTGTATAAGAGGTTTGGAGTTTCCAGATGTTCTAAGTTTGTTATCAGACGAATCGGAGCATGCCTGAGTTTAAGTGAAAAACCCAGCTGAATCTCAAATGGAATACTTTCCCTTGTATTTCCGTGGTAAGGCTTAATCTGGAACCCAATGTTCTTAAAAACGAGGGCTGCTGAAAACAGGCCGCTGGTATCCGTATAGGTAACCCCCAGATCAGCACCGATGCCAACAGATTTGTAGCTTTCCAGATTCGAATAGATTGGCTTCAGATTTGCACCTATGGTAAAATTTGTGTCTATTTTTCTACTTGCAATTAAATTTAAGGCATATTCGGAAGCTCTGAAAGTTCCCGTTTTCATGCCATATTGATCCGCTTTCTGGAATTCTCCATAATTCAGGTAATGAATGCCCGTTGCCATTTGAATCCCTTTTGGTCCTTTAAAAGAGTAAGAAGTGTAGCCGTAGTTTATATCTACGAAATAATTGACATAATTCATTTGAAAATGATTGTCCATTCCGGGCTTCAGCAATGAAGGATTATGGTAGGATAGGTTAAGGTCATTGTCATCTATAGCAATGGTTTTTCCTCCCAATGCAATTGATCTGGCGGAAGTGGTGAGATTTAAAAAGCTGTAGGTGTCATTTCCTCCAATTTGGGCAAAAAGGCTGTAGTTGAGGCATAACAGGGTAAAAAGGAAAATCCATCGCATAAAACAGAGTTTAAATCTAACACAAAGTTAAATTAATAACTTTTTTTAGAAACAAATATTTTTTATTTGGATATTGTTCTATTGTTTTATTGTAGTTAATATTTTCAAAATAAGCTTTCTATTCATGGTCCTTTGACGTTTTTTCTTGATGGAGGTGTTAAAGCTATTTGATTTAATAAAAAGAGGCTGTCCAAAAAGGAATTAAACAATATTTTTTGCAACTTTTTCCTTTAGT
>CAYFRV010000171.1:0-6261 GCA_964345495.1 uncultured Bacteroidales bacterium
CCAAAACATAACTCGTTAAAATAATTTCTGGAAAAATCCCAAGATGTTGGGATTATTTTTTCTGCAAAGAATGATTATTTTTGTGTCATTCATGAAAAGCGTTAAAAAAATAACAGTAAAATTAACTGCATATCTAATAATAGGCCTTGTGGGTATATTAATTAGCAATGAATTACTTTATACCCATTCTCACAAACAAAACGGCCAAACCGTTGTTCATGCACATCCCTACGATAAATCAGAAGACAAAGAACAATCAGAAAAACACTCGCATACAGAAGCTGAATTGTTTTTCTTTGCACACATCAACCTTTTATTTCCTCTGTTCTTCCTAACTTTTGCTATTCACCGAAACCTTAAAGAGAATAAACAGGTAACTGTTTTTAAAATAATTCATAATCAACACATTATTCTGCCGCATAATGGCAGAGACCCTCCACGCTACCACCTTATCTGATAAGTATTTTTTCCATTTCAATTCAAATTCATGTCTATAGACATATAAAATAACCAATATATCTAATTAAAAAGTAACAAATTATGAATAAACTATATATATATCTTACACTAATTCTATTTTCCATTCCCCTTATTAACTTTGCGCAGAAGCAAAGGACAGATGCTAACGTTGTTGGGCATATAGTAAATTCAGAAGGCAACCACGTACCTTTTGCATCAATCATTGTTAAAGGAACGACAATTGGTACAACAACCGATGAAACAGGGCACTACCAAATGATAAATCTGCCGGTAGATACGCTAACCCTTCAGGCGCAATGCCTTGGATATAAACCAAAAGAAAAAGTAGTAATTACCCGGAAAGGGAAAACAAAAGAAATTAAGTTTAAATTGGAAGAAGACCAATTAGACATTGAGGAAATAGTTGTAACAGGTGATAGAAGTGGAAAACCAAGGAAGGAATCTTCTGTAATTGTTAATACCATTAAGCCAAAACTATTCAGTTCCACTCATTCTGAAACACTTGGCGAAGGCCTGAACTTCACTCCGGGACTCAGGATGGAAAACAACTGTCAGAATTGCGGCTTTTCACAAGTACGAATGAATGGTATGGAAGGACCCTATTCACAAATTCTGATTAACAGTCGTCCTATTTTCAGTGGACTGGCCGGTGTTTATGGACTAGAACTCATTCCGTCTAACATGATCGAACGGGTAGAGGTAATCCGTGGTGGAGGTTCGTCCCTTTATGGCAGCAACGCAATTGCAGGAACAATAAACTTGATTTTAAAAGAACCCCATAACAACTCTTATGAATTTAGCGTAAATGGTGCCAAAGAAGGCATAGGAACAGATATAGCCGGAGAACCTTCTGAGGATTATACAGCCAATTTCAATACATCCTTGGTATCCTCGGATAATAAAACCGGCATGGCACTATATGGTTTTAACCGTAGAGAAAGCCCTTTTGATGCAAATGGCGATGGTTTTTCAGAACGCCCTTCCATAGAAAATATCACAGTAGGTAGCCGCCTGTTTCACCGCTTCAGTTCAAGGAATAAATTAACTGTAGACTTTTTCCATATTAATGAAGACAGAAGAGGTGGGGACAAACATGAACGTCCTCCGCACATGACAGGTATTACTGAACAACTTTCTCATAAAATTACCACAGGAGCAATAACTTACGACCAATTTTTCAGGGATGAAGATGTATTATCAATCTATATTTCCGGACAAAACGTAGACCGGGATTCATACTACGGAGCGCAGCAATCGTTCAGCGATTACGGGCACACTGAAGATTTTTCATATACAGCCGGTGCACAATATAATGCATTACTCGGGATGTCACGATTAACTGCAGGTATAGAAAACAAGGGAGCATGGCTGAAAGATAAAAAACTTGCTTATCCGGATATGGACGAAGCAACTATTAATCCTGATGATTCAACGATAAACATTCCAACAGTGGGTAACCGTACCATTGCTGATCAAACAACTAATACGATTGGTACTTTTGCTCAATATGAGGTAGAATGGGACAAATGGGATATTTCAGCCGGGGCAAGATTCGATCGTTATACGATAAATGACAAATCAAAAGAAGATTCTGATATTTCAGGGAATGTCATCAGTCCACGTCTAACTTTAAAGTATGATGTCAAAGAATCATTACAGGCGCGGCTAAGCTACTCTCAGGGTTACAGGGCACCACAAATTTATGATGAAGACCTACATGTTGAAACTTCAGGAGCAAGGAAAGTAATTCACAGAAATGCCCCTGACTTAGAGGAAGAAAGAAGTCACAGCTACATGGCATCATTAGACTATAATGGAAAGATAGATGAGAATTTTGTAGGATTGCTATTGGAAGGATTCTACACAAAACTGGAAAATGCCTTTGTAAATAATTTTGGTGAGCCCGATGAAACAGGTACAGTAACTTACACAAGAACGAACGCTGAAGAAGGAGCCGTGGTGCAGGGAATCAATATAGAAATGAATTTTGTCCCGGGAAAAGATATCTCATTTAAAAGTGGATTCACAGTACAAACCAGTAAGTATAAATCTGTACATGAATTCAACAAGAAAGCATTCTTCCGCACACCAGATGATTACGGCTACTTCACGATGGACTGGAAACCAACTGAAAGATTTGGCATATCCACTTCAGGTAATTACACGGGTAAAATGCTGGTTCCATATTTCGGGAACGAATTATCCAATCCTGAAGAAGGTGAATTACGCAAATCAAACAGGTTTTTCGACTGGGACATAAAATTAAGATACAGTCAAAGAATAAATGGGGCTAAAGTTCAGGTATTTGGTGGCATCAAAAATATTTTTAACTCATATCAGGATGACTTTGACAGTGGTATAGACAGAGATCCCGGTTATATATATGGGCCAAAATCGCCAAGAACTATCTATTTTGGAATTAAAGTGGGAAATATGCTGGGCTTTGATTAAGTTCGATCGTGATAAACAACACGATGACTCAGATATTACAGATTTTCACTGATTTAATTTCAACAGTCAATTACCTATATAAGCACGTGATTTTAGAACTTTAAAAAAAAGGCAGAATTCAGTATTTTTACTGCAATCTGCCTTTTAATTCTTTTAAAACAATATTTTTTATAACCACTGCTTAATTAAAAAGCTTAATGGGTCATCGATTTTTTCTCTTTTTTACGCTCATGCTCTTTTAGCAAAGATTTTCTCAGGCGTATGGCTTTCGGTGTCACTTCGATGTATTCATCCTCTTTGATATACTCCATTGCTTCTTCCAGAGAAAATTTTGTAGCGGGTGTAATCAGAACCTTATCATCTGATCCGGCGGCACGTACATTTGACAATTTCTTCGTTTTAGTAACATTTACCGTTAAATCGTCTTCTCGTGAATTCTCTCCAACGATCTGCCCCTCATAAACTTCATCGTTTGGATCAACAAAAAGCCTGCCGCGGCTCTGTAACTTATCAAGGGAATAAGGAATAGCGGTACCGGTTTCCATTGCAATAAGTGATCCGTTACGTTTATTCATTATATCGCCCTTCCATGGTTCATACTTATCAAAACGATGCGTGATGATCGCCTCTCCTTCAGTAGCCGTAAGTATCTGGTTCGTTAATCCGATCATGCCTCTTGCCGGGATACTAAATTCTAATAAAACACCATCATTTTTCGGTTCCATCTTCAAAATCTCCCCTTTCCGTTTAGTCACCGGTTCGATAACTTTCCCCTGGAATTCTTCGGGAACATGTATGGTGAGGTTTTCAACAGGCTCATGTTTCTTCCCGTCAATTTCTTTTATAATCACCTTAGGTTGTCCAAGTTGAAATTCATAGCCTTCTCTCCGCATAGTTTCAACTAAAATTGAAAGATGCAAAACTCCCCGGCCGTAGACATTAAGTTTCTCAGGCGAATCGGTTTCTTCAACCTTCAAAGCAAGATCTTTTTCAGTCTCCCGGAACAAGCGGTCTCTAACATGCCTGGAGGTTACATAAATTCCTTCTTTGCCATAGAAAGGAGAATCGTTAATGGTAAAAAGCATGCTCATTGTAGGTTCATCAATACGAATGGGCTTTAGACCTTCCGGAACTTCTATATCTGTAATGGTATTTCCCAGTTCAAAATCATCAATTCCAAGAACCGCACAAATCTCACCATTGGGCACTTCGTGTTTTACTTTTTCTTTTCCAAGCCCTTCGAAGACGTACACTTCTTTTATTTGCGATTTTTCAACTGATCCGTCATTTTTGACAAGTGATACGTGCATTCCTTCTTTAATTTTTCCTCTGGTAACTCTGCCTACTGCGATTCTACCAATATATGATGAATAATCCAGGGAACTTATTTGTAGCTGAAGATCTCCTGGGTTGTCATCCGGGGGTACTATATATTCCAGAATTGTATCCAGCAGATAACTTACATCATTTGTCGGTTCTTTCCAATCGGGTCCCATCCACCCCTCTTTAGATGATCCATAAACGGTCGGGAAATTTAGCTGATCTTCGCTTGCATCAAGGCTATACATCAGATCAAAAACAGATTCCTGCACCGATTCCGGAACACAATTGGGTTTATCAACTTTATTCACAACAACAATAGGCTTAAGTCCCAATTCTATTGCCTTCTGTAAAACAAAACGCGTTTGAGGCATAGGACCTTCAAAAGCATCTACAAGCAATAATACACCATCTGCCATATTCAATACACGTTCCACTTCACCACCAAAGTCGGAGTGGCCAGGTGTGTCTATAATATTGATTTTGGTATCTTTATATCTAACTGATACGTTTTTTGAAAGAATCGTTATACCGCGTTCCCTTTCCAGGTCATTGGAATCCAGAATTAAATCCTGTACATCCTGATTCGCCCGAAATAACTTTACCTGATGTAAAATCCGGTCAACCATCGTGGTTTTTCCATGGTCAACATGTGCAATTAATGCTACATTCCTGATATTCTGCATTTATATTCATTTTTGTACTGTTTCTTAAAAGCGTGCAAAAGTACATTTTATTTTTGGATCACAATGATTTATCCAGCTTTTTATTTTCCAGTTTCAACACCTAACAATAAAGATTTAAATATTTTTCGGAATTTTTAAACAAGAATTATAAATTTATGTTGATTTTAGAAAATAGAAATTATAAATTTCGCCGTTTTAATTGATAATTTCTCCATTTTAATTAATTTTATAAAAAAAAAAGAAATATGCAGAACAACATTCATCCTATTATTACTGGAAGTGGGAGATATATACCTGCCAAAATAAAAAAGAATGAAGATTTTCTCGAAAACGATTTCTATGATGCTTCTATTAACTTAATCGACAAGTCTAATGAAGAAATTATACAGAAGTTCATGGAAATTACCGGAATTAAAGAGAGAAGATACTTAACAGAAGAACAGGTGAATTCCGATATCGGTTTTCTTGCTTCACATAATGCCATAGAAAATGCCAAAATCAACAAAGAAGAACTGGATTACATTATCGTTGCCCATAATTTTGGCGATATAAAAGACGATAACAGGCAAAGCGATATAATGCCAAGTATGGCTTCAAGAGTAAAACGAAAACTGGAAGTAAAAAATCCCGATACCGTTGCTTATGACATCATTTTCGGTTGCCCGGGATGGATTCAGGCTATGATACAGGCGAATTATTACATTAAATCCGGTGAAGCCAAAAAAGTACTGGTAGTGGGCTCAGATGCTTTATCAAGGTTATCGGATCCTTATGACAGGGACGGAATGATCTATTCTGACGGAGCAGGAGCTGTAATAGTCGAAGCAAAAGAGAGTGAAGAACCTGTCGGAATTTTAGCACATAAAACAAGAAGTGACGCCATAGAAGAAGTTTATTATATGTGGATGGGAGAGTCATTCTACCCGGGCAAAAAAGAGAAAAATTTATACCTGAAAATGAATGGCAGGAAGGTATTTGAATACGCAATGAAGCATGTACCCCAGCTTGTTAAGGACACACTGGAAAAAGCTGATGTTTCTATAGAGAGCATCAATCGAGTGCTTATCCATCAGGCGAACGAAAAAATGGACCAGGGAATGCTCCAGCGCTTATTCAAATTGTATGGAATTAAAGATATCCCCAAAAATATTATGCCCATGACCATCTCTGAGCTTGGCAACAACTCAGTTGCCACAGTTCCTATCATCTATGATTTATTAATGGAAGGTCATTTTGAGAACAATCCGCCAAATTCGGGCGACCATCTTCTCTTTGTTTCTGTTGGCGCCGGGATGAATATTAATTGCATCGTTTATAAAGTACC
>CAYFRV010000172.1:0-6190 GCA_964345495.1 uncultured Bacteroidales bacterium
GTTGATATTCTGATGAATCCTGAAGAGATCATTAAGCAATATAAATACTAATTTTTTATAAGTATATTTTGAGCAAATAAGCAACTAAATTTTAAAAAGTTATTAGATTATATAAGAAAAAAATAACCCCGAAAAAGGCAAATTGGCAATAATCGGGGTTATTTTTATGCGCTCTCAGAAATATTTAAAATTCTACTGTCAGTTTTCTACGAGGTTACGTGATGATTTTAACACCAAAAAGCAATCAAAATTATTGATAATTAAATTAAGAACTAAAAAATTGTTTGATTGGTCAAATGCGAATTCTTTAAAATTATTTACTCATCCTTTACATGCCGCATTTTTCGGCTGTTCACTGCAAGTTTGCTTTTTGCTATTAGCCTTTAGCTTTTGGCAGAGAATTTTCTAACAGCCAATAGCTAACAGCTCACTGTCACCTTGCAATATTCTTTAGTAGTCACTCATTGTTGGGTCGTTTAATTGTTTAGAGGTTTATTTGTTTCAACGACTATTGTTTCTTTGTGCCAATAGCCAATAGCTAAAAGCCAACAGCTTACTATTTATTAAAAAATTGATGGCAATTTTAAAATTTACCTCTACTTCTGAATTTGCCTATTTTACTACTTAATTCGGGCGATTACTTCACCTTTAGGTACAATATCTCCGTGATTATAAATGATTTCATCTACTTCTCCATCGTATTCCGAGACTATGTCCTCCATGGTGTTGTTTGATTCAATATAGCAAATCCGATCACCTTTGTTTATTTTTTTTCCTTCTTCAATTCCTTCTTCTTCAACAAAGTAGTTGAATTTTAGATAAATTCTGCCAGTAGCTGGTGATACAATTTCTTTCTTGTTTGGATCCTTAGTTTTGGAGCTTTTTTTATTGCCGTCTTGTGATTCTTTTTTTAATCTATCCAATTCTTCTTTGAATCGTTTTTTTGCTACTCCTGATTTGTAATCCCTGTATTGCCTTTCATGCATAGCAAATTCAAACAGTTCCTCATTGTCTTCTCCAAATTCCCATCCATTTTCTTCCATCTCTTTTTTGTAACTCTCTAATTGGTCCGGATAGGCATCTTGTGGATTACCTGTATAAAATTCTTTTCCTTCATTCTTCGCTTTTTCTATTATTTCCGGTGCAAGTGTGCCTGGCAATTTACCTGCTTTTCCGAGTATCATGTCCCAGGCATTGTTGTCTATCATTTGAAATTTTGGTTTCCCTTGAATTTCATTCATTACATTGATTAGGGCAATGTTTTTAACATATTGACTAAAAGGAGTCACAAGAGGTGGATTTCCTAGCTTGGGCCAGATTTCTACAATCTCATCAAATAATTTTACGAGTAAATCGTCCTCTGTTAATGGTTCTTTTCCGTTAGCCTCCAAAGTTTGGTTCAGACCTTGCTGAACCCCTTTTAGATCGGCCATCATGCTGCCCATCATTCCTCCTGGTAAGCCTGGTTTAACAAGTAAAGAAGACATGTAGCGATTTCTCGGATTGATAAAATACCCCAAAAAATCATCAATGAATTCCTGAGTTAAGGCTCTTGCTTTCATGTAGGCTTTCATATTGATTTCCGGCACCTTAAATCCGGCATCTTTTAGCATGGCCTGTACTGTTATAAGATCAGGATGAACCATACCCCATGATAAAGGCTCCATAGCAACGTCAATATAATCTGCACCTGCTTTTGCGACTTCAAGCATTGAAGCAACTGAAAAACCCGGACCAGAATGCCCGTGGTATTGAACAGTAATATGCGGATACTTTTCTTTGATTTGTTTTACTAATTTCCCCAAAGTAACAGGACGTCCAATGCCTGCCATGTCTTTCAGGCATATTTCATCAGCACCGTATTCTACTACTTTTTCAACTACACCCATATAATAATTAACAGTATGGATCTCAGAGTGAGTTATACTAAGAGCTACCTGTGATATCATGCCTGCTTCTTTGGCATACTTTACCGATAATTCAAGATTTCTGTGATCGTTTAAACCACAAAAAGATCTTGCGATGTCCACGCCCTGAGCCTTTTTTACCTGGTACATTAATTTACGGACATCTGCCGGAACAGGAAACATTCTGATACCGTTTAATGCCCTTTCCAGCATGTGTGTTTGGATACCTGCTTCGTTGAAAGGCTTTGTCCATTCTCTTACGGCTTTATTCGGATTTTCTCCAAAAAGGAGATTTACCTGTTCAAAAGCTCCGCCATTTGTTTCTATTCGTGAAAAGCATCCCATGTCAACAATAACTGGTGCAATTCGCTTAAGTTGATCTATTCGTGGTACATACTTGCCACTAGATTGCCACATATCTCTGTAAAGCAAGCTAAATTTAATTTCCCGTTCCATAATATTTTCTGCTCTTATGCACTATATTTATTACATTTTAAAAAGTCTAAATTTCCTAAATTTTGACGAAAAATAATATATAAAAGTTTTATGAAAAAATATATTTTTACAACATATTTTTTTTTAAATCCTGAAACTTACTATTATAGATAACTTTAAAATAAGTGATTTTTATCATTGAATTTTTTGTTTAGATATATTTCCTTTGTGCTTCTCTTTTAAGGAGTTGTGATGCTATTTGAATTTAAGAAAAAAAAGAGAAAAATTGAAACAATTTGCAATAGTTAACGTTAATTATTATAAGAAATCTTATCATAGATTTGTGATCTGTAATGTGCTAAGGTTTTAGTTTTTTCAGTAAATTTTAGGGTTAGTAAATGGGTATCAAGAAAGTCAGAAGCTATTAAAAGTTTCTGGCTTTCTTATTTTATCTGAATTTATAATTTAACCCCACACTAAGTACTTCCTTGAATTGAATCTTTTTGGTTACTCCCACTTGTTGTCTTTTTCCGTCAACTTTTTCATAAACTGGTATTTCTACATCATCATCGTATATAAGGTGTGTATTGATTGTCGTATTGATATATTCTGTTATTTGCATGTCCAGGGTGACTTCCCAGTCAACATCAATATTTTGTGGATCATCAATGTAATTGGTAAATAAATTAATTTTATTCTGAAGATGCATGTTTTCGTTTATTTCATATTCAAACTTTGATTTGACATAAGCGCCGATTTCTTTTTTTGTAGACTGCCCTTCTTCTAATCCAAATTTTGTTTCTTTAAACCTGTTTGTATTTCTTATCATTGTTATCTTTGACGAAATCGGAGAAGCCATTATGGTGAGTTTATCACTTGGTTTATAATCCATACCAAGCGAAAAAACCGAATATGCCGGCGCCCAAAATCCTGATACTGCAACAGAATCATTGGGGTAATCATACCCTTTAAAGAACTGGGTTTTAAAATTAACTAAAGCACTGTAATACCAATCTTTATTTGCATTACTGCCAAATTTGGAATTTATTTCCAGTATATCTTCTTGTTTTCTTATTCCATCTTTGTCACCTGATTGTATTAATCCAAATTTATATTCAATATTACTATCCCAAATTGTTTTTCCTTTTTTATAGTTTATGGAGTAATTTGTTTCAAGTAGAGAGCTTAGGTGATCTTCTCCTCCTTGTACCCAATTTGACAAATGGGCCTGGTTGAATTTTAGATTGACTATTCCATCAAAGTCCCATTGGGGGAAAATCATGTTGATTTGCCTGTTCTTTTTTAAGCTTATAGGAATCTCGGGTGTGGGTATGTTTTCTATTATCGTTTGTTGAGGTTTTGTTTCCTGTATGAGCGTGTTTTTATCCAGTTCTATTTTTATTGAATTTTTTCCTTTCGGATAAACATAAATTCCTGCCGGTATATCGCGTTCATCATAAAGGATAAATCTTTCAGATTGCTTTTGTTTTTTATGTGATTTTAACCAAAAGTCAATTGTGTCATTTTTGTTATTCCTAAGTATTATTTTGACAGAGTCTTTTTCTGTTTGCTTTATTAAATTTTCTATTACAACTCTCAAAGAGTCTATGTTTTTTATTTCCAGAGAATCTCTGATTTGTTGAAATAGTGTATCAGACTGCATCTGTTTTTTTAACATTGTAATAGAACTGTCTACTGGTGGATAATTAAAGTGCCACAAGACATTTTTTAATGAGCTTTTGAATGCATCAGAAAGGAGATTGAGTGTATCTTGCTCTATAAAATCACTTAGTCTTGACAAGTTCCATGTTGTGTCTGCTTTTGCTGGAAGAGAGGTGTCTTTTTTAAGCGTATCAGCTAATTTATTTACTTGTTCTACTGCATTTAGCATCTGTAGTGTGCTATCTATTAATCTTAGTTGTAAAGAATCGATTATTGTATCGGATTTTAGTTTTGAGGAATCACTAATTGTATCGGATTTCAGTTGTGAAGACTCAGCTATTGAATCAATAGTTTGTTGAGTGGAGTCTATAATCGTATCATTTGTCTGATGAATTATAGAATCATTTATGGAAATACCAGTATTGCCGGTCGTATTATGATTACCGAATAAAAAGCACAAAAGTAAAGTGAGGGAAATTAGGTGTTTCATTTTTGAAATAATTTTGGGCGAAATTTATTTTAGTTTTTGATAAAATCATATTTTTGTATCAAAATTCAAGCTATGCAATATATATTTTTTCTTGAATTCTTCGCTAGAACCCGCTATCTGAACATCAAACGCAGAGATGAGTTCCACAGATATCTCTGATTCTATCCTGTTTTAGTCTTGTTTATCGAATTTTTTTGTAAAAAGTTAAGTTTTATTTCAAAAAATATTATTTGCTATGAAATTACCATTTGCAGAATCATATAAAATAAAAGTAGTTGAAAATCTCCATAAAAGTACGCGTGAAGAACGCGAAAGATGGATAAAGGAGGCCAAATATAACTTGTTCAATTTAAAGAGCCAGCAAGTTTTTATCGATTTGTTAACGGATTCAGGAACCGGAGCTATGAGTGACATGCAATGGTCGGAGGTGATGAAGGGAGATGAAAGTTATGCCGGAGCTTCTTCTTACTATAAATTGAAGGAAAAAATAAGAGATTTACTGGGTTTTGAATATTTTCTTCCAACGCATCAGGGAAGAGCTGCTGAAAATGTGCTCTTTTCTGTATTGGTGAAAGAAAATGATGTTGTTCCAGGAAACTCACATTTTGATACCACAAAAGGACACATTGAATTTAGAAAAGCTTCTGCAGTGGACTGTACTATTGATGAAGCTTTCGATACCCAGGTTGATCACCCTTTTAAAGGAAATATTGATTTGAATAAGCTGGAAGATGTGTTGAAAAATAGTCCAAAAGAAAAAATTCCTTTTGTTGTTGTAACATTGACATGTAACTCTTCCGGAGGTCAGCCTGTTTCAATGCAAAACATCAAAGAAGTACATCAACTGGCAAAGAAATATGGCGTCCGCGTACTATTTGATTCAGCGCGTTTTGCGGAGAATGCTTACTTTATTAAAATCAGAGAAGAGGGTTATCAAAATACTTCCATCAAAAATATTGTCAGGGAAATGTATCAGTACACCGATTTGATGACAATGAGCAGTAAAAAAGATGCTATTGTTAATATGGGTGGTTTTATTGGTTTTAAAGAAGAAGAAATTTTTAGGCAGGCGAGTACTTTCAATATTATGTTTGAAGGTTTTATAACCTACGGCGGGATGTCAGGAAGAGATATGAATGCTTTGGCACAGGGCTTAGATGAAGGGACTGAATTTGATTATCTTGAAACCCGCATTAAACAGGTTGCTTACCTGGGTGAGAAGCTTGATGGTTATGGAGTGCCGGTTCAGAAGCCCTACGGGGGACATGCAATTTTTGTGGATGCGAATAAGTTTTTGCCTGATCTGCCACGAGAAGAATTTAGAGCTCAAACGCTTGCGGTGGAATTATATCTTGAAGCAGGAGTAAGGGGCGTCGAAATAGGTACATTACTGGCTGACAGAGACCCGGAAACCCGAGAAAATCGTTATCCTGACCTGGAATTATTGAGGCTGGCTATCCCCAGGAGGGTTTATACTAATAATCACATGGACGTTATTGCTGCAGCCTTGAAAAATGTGTATGACCGAAGAAACGAGATCACAAAAGGCCTGAAAATTGTTAGAGAAGCGCCTATCATGAGGCATTTTACTGTAGAATTAGAAAGAGTATAGTTAACTGTTTTAGGGTTCTGTGAACAATTAGTATTGTTCGTTGTGTGAATCATAATTGTGCCTGAATAATGTAGTTAAGTTTTT